>JARLJN010000192.1 GCA_031291255.1 Gammaproteobacteria bacterium | reverse complement strand
TTTGTGTAACCTCTTCCCAAGGCATTATTGCTCTCCAAAACTGCAATAATACATCATTTAAAAGTGTTACCTATGTCCCCGTCCAAGTGTTACCTATGTAGCCGGTCTATACATGCTTTTTACGAAACCCAACATAACGTTTCGTTGGGTTTCGTAAAAAGCACTCAACCCAACCTACAACCTACTTTTTTAAATAAGCATCGTTAGCAGAGGTAGTTGGCCTTCCATTTAACTTTCATCCTGTTAAAATACGCATCCAATTGATTAAAGTAGCGCAGACCTTATGCTAAAAGCTAATCCATTACAGCCTCCTATACCCCAAAAACCTGGGCAACGCCTAGTTTGGGGCAATTTACATGGAGCCAGCATAGGTTTAGCTATCAGCACCTTAATCGCTGAAAACCAGCGGCCAGTGATTATCATCACCTCAGATACGCCGACTGCTGCACGCTTAGAATATGAATTACGATTCTTTCAGCAAGATCAACCCATTATGCACTTCCCTGATTGGGAGACATTACCTTATGATCAATTCTCTCCTCATCAAGATATTATTTCAGAACGACTAGCAACACTGTATAAAATTCCGCAATTAAAAACTGGCGCAGTCATTACCTCTATTTCAACATTAATGCATAGACTAGCACCACGCGACTATCTTTTTGCTCACACTTTTATTTTGAATGCGGGTGATAAATTTGATTTACACAGTGCGCGTTTACGATTAGACAAAGCAGGATATCGCTGCGTCGATCAAGTTCGTGAGCACGGGGAATTTGCAGTACGCGGTGCGATTATTGATTTATTTCCTATGGGTGCTGACACACCTTTTAGATTAGATTTATTTGATGATGAAATTGATACGATACGAACTTTCTCACCCGACAATCAATTGTCGTTAGAAAAAGTGGATTCCATAGAATTACTGCCTGCACATGAATTTCCGTTAAACGATACATCCATAGAATTATTTAGACATGCTTGGCGTGCAGAATTCACTGGCAATCCATTGCAAAGCCAACTGTATCAAGACATCACTGAAGGCATATTAACACCAGGCATAGAATATTATTTACCTTTGTTTTTCTCTGACACTCAAACTCTTTTTGATTATCTGCCCGAAAACAGTTTGATTATACAAATTGGTGAGACACATACTAAAGCTGAAGAATTTTGGCATGAAATTAATACGCGTTACGAACAACGTCGTCATGACAAAATGTATCCTATACTGGCGCCACAAAAAATATTTATCTCAACAGCCGATATATTTAACAGTATAAAAAGCTATTCAAACATACGCATACAACCCAACAATGAAAATGCAGATGTAGAGTTTACGACACAAGCGCCATTAAGCTTAAACATAGATCATAAAGCGACACAACCGTTACATGCTCTAGAAGGTTTTTTATTAGATTACAATGGCAGAATTTTATTTTGCGCAGAAACCTCTGGACGACGTGAAGTCCTATTACAACTTTTTAAAACTATACAGCTGACTCCACAACTTTTTTCTTCGTGGCAAGAATTTTTAAATAGCCATGCAACACATGGAATCACTGTTGCGCCTTTAGATGATGGTCTTTGCTTAGAATCACCTGCTATCACTGTGATTGCTGAAACGCAATTATACGGTAAACGCGTCATGCAAAGACGCAGACGCAAAGTCACACAGCAAGACACAGATGCTATTGTTAAAGATTTAACAGAACTGCAAGTGGGTTCTCCTATCGTGCATTTAGATCATGGCATAGGACGTTACTTAGGATTACAAACACTGAATGTAGGTGATCAAGTTTCTGAATTTTTATGTATAGAATATGCTGATTCCGCAAAACTGTATGTGCCTGTGTCTTCATTACATTTAATCAGCCGTTACAGCGGATCGGATGCAGATCACGCACCTATACATAGGTTAGGCACAGAACAATGGCAACGTGCAAAACGTAAAGCTGCAGAACAAGTACGTGATGTCGCTGCTGAATTATTAGATTTATATGCAAGACGCGAAGCACGCGTAGGTGTAGCTTGCAAGAATGCTGATGGGCAGTATGAAGCATTCGCTGCGGCATTTCCGTTTGAAGAAACACCCGATCAACAACAAGCCATTGATTGTGTAGTCGCAGACATGCTGACAGACAAACCTATGGATAGATTAGTTTGCGGTGATGTAGGTTTCGGAAAAACAGAAGTTGCAATGCGTGCTGCATTCTTAGCGGTACAAAATAATAAACAAGTTGTAGTACTTGTTCCTACAACCTTACTCGCTCAACAACATTGGGAAAATTTCCAAGATAGATTTGCAGATTGGCCTATTACTATAGAAATGATTTCTCGTTTTCGTTCCGCCAAAGATCAACAAAATGTGATTCAACGTTTGGAAGAAGGTAAAGTTGACATAGTCATAGGTACACATAAATTATTACAAGAAGACATGAAATTTAAATCATTGGGTTTAGTGATTATTGATGAAGAACATCGCTTTGGTGTACGTCAAAAAGAACGTCTCAAAGCCTTACGTACTGAAGTGGATATTTTAACTTTAACTGCAACACCTATTCCACGCACATTGAATATGGCATTTGCAGGCATACGAGATTTATCGATTATTGCAACACCTCCCGCTCGTCGATTAGCGATTAAAACATTTGTGCATGAATATAAAAATTCTGTGATGCAAGAAGCCATCATGCGTGAAATTATGCGCGGCGGCCAAGTGTACTTTTTACATAACGATGTTAGCACAATTGAAAAAACCGCGAGAGAATTAGAAGCCTTAGTGCCTGAAGCACGTGCAGGTATAGCGCATGGACAAATGCGCGAACGTGAGCTTGAACAAGTGATGTCAGACTTTTATCACAGACGTTTTAATTTATTAGTGTGTACAACCATTATAGAAAGCGGCATAGACGTACCTTCTGCGAATACGATTATTATTAATCGTGCAGATAAATTAGGTTTAGCACAATTACATCAATTACGCGGCCGCGTAGGACGATCCCACCATCAAGCATATGCCTATTTGTTAACGCCACCTAAAAAAAGCATGACCTCAGATGCTGTCAAACGCTTAGAGGCTATTTCATCTCTCGAACAATTGGGAATTGGTTTTACGTTAGCAACACATGATTTAGAAATTCGTGGTGCAGGTGAATTACTGGGCGAAGGTCAAAGCGGAAATATGCATGCAGTAGGTTTTTCACTTTACATGGATTTATTAACACGCGCAGTTGATGCATTGAAATCAGGTAAAGAACCTGAACTTGAAATGTCATTATCACACGGCCCAGAAATTGATTTACAAATCTCTGCGTTAATTCCTGAATCCTATCTTGATGATGTACATATGCGTTTGCAATTTTATAAACGTATTGCAACAACAAAAAATCAAAATGAATTAGATGACATACAAGTTGAAATGATAGATAGATTCGGCCTCTTACCAGAACCGCTTAAAAATCTTTTTGCTGTGACTACCTTGAAACAACAAGCTGATTCATTGGGAATCATCAAAATTGAAGCGAACAGTAAAGGCGGCAAAATTGAATTTAATGCGCATCCAAAAATTGATCCAATGCAAATTATAAAATTGATACAACAAAAATCTGATCAATATCGTTTAGAGGGGCCAACTCGTTTACGTTTCACACTTACTACGCATGAAATAAAAGACCGTATTACCCTAATTGAAAAAATTTTGAATCAATTGATATAAATAAAATGGCAACTAAAGCTGAGTAACTTTCATGCACAAAGGGTTTTTCCTAATACCCAAACTGGGCCTCAAATACTATAATCAAATCGTATCTTCCATACTATCTCCTTGCATCAGCACCTGGTTGGGTGCTGATTTTTTCACATTATTGCACACCCATATGAAGATTGTTTTAAACTCGCCTCTTTTAGTTTTTTAAAAAGTGTCTCTAAATCATAAGGCAAGATAATCTCACCCGGCACAGTAAACAACCCTTCAAATACTGAGACCGGTTTTTCATATTTTACTTCCAGTCCCATACGATAAAATATTTTTTTAAATTGCTCTAGCTCCGTATAATCAAGTACTCCTACACTATATCCATTATCAGCTTCA
The DNA here is from genome assembly GCA_031291255.1 of Gammaproteobacteria bacterium. Taxonomy (GTDB): domain Bacteria; phylum Pseudomonadota; class Gammaproteobacteria; order DSM-16500; family DSM-16500; genus UBA5158. Next base: position 31,606 of record JARLJN010000192.1, on the reverse strand, counting down.
AACAAATCTAATTCATCGTATTCCAATAATTTTCTCAGCAATAAAACAACTTCATCTTTCTTCATTATTTTTTCATCTAGCGATGCTTCTTGTTCTTGTAATTTTCTTTCTTCTTCTAATAATATTTTTTTAAGATTATCTACACACACTTGCACTGAAACAATATCTGCATTCATTTTTATTTCATGAATTTTTTCATAATGTGTTTCGTCAATTTCATTATTTGAAAAATCCATTTCAAAAATGACAGCGCCAATGTTATGAATATACAAATTCATTTCCAATACGCTTTTAACTTCATCTTCTTCTAAAGAATAGATTCCTAATGGGGGAATACAACCCTCGTTATGGCACTTGGCAGAAATGAGCTGATATTCATTTTCTGAGGCAGCACTCTTGCGATACACGTTTTTAAATAATTCCATCACCACTCTAGCCTTAGGCAAATCTTTAATATTGACCATGAAACACACCCCTTTAACTCATTTTGTAATAGTCTAACCTGATATGTAATTTCTTGTATTAAATTAACCATACGATATAATTCCCCAAAAATAACAAATGAGAAATATGAAATGCCAACTGATCTAGAGAAAACGGCAAGAAAAGCTTATGTTGAACAAGTTAATCTTGCTTTAAAAGTCAGAAAAGAAAAATTGAATACAGCAAAATCACAAGGTTTCGCAAAATGTGGATGCGTTTCATTTTCACTATGGTGGCACGGTTTTGATAAGAAAGATTTACGAGACGAAACCCCTCAGCCTGCTCCTAGACCCTAAAGGCCAGTAACATGCCGCCAAAATACTCCCCTTACCTGCCCTTAATATTGTTATTACTATTAGGCAGCATATGGGGAACAGGATACTCCATCGCTAGATTCGCCATGATTAATGGCGTTAATCCATTAGGTTACAGCTTTTGGCAATCCCTGGGGCCCGCCATACTCATCACTGCATTAGTATGGATTAAACGCTTACCATTGCCCTTTTCGTTTGCGCATTGCCGTTATTATTTGATTTGCGGCTTAACCGGTATAGCCTTGCCCAATACCAACATGTATTTTGCCGCCCCTCACCTGCCCGCGGGCATTTTAGCCGTGGTTGTTAACACAGTGCCATTAATGGCCTACCTGATGGCCTTAATGGCCGGACTAGAACGATTTAATGTGATGAGGCTGGCCTCAGTCGCCGTTGCATTATGCGGGCTCATGCTGCTGCTTATCCCTAAAAGCAGCTTACCCGCTCCCGACATGATCCCTTGGGTGCTCACTGCACTATTAACGCCTTTATGCTTTGCTTTTTGCTCAGTGTATATTACGCGGTTCAGGCCGCCGAACAGCAATTCCTTTTCATTAGCAGCTGGGACCTTAATTTTTTCCAGCGCCCTGCTTGCCCCACTGATAGTTTGGACACATAGTTTTTATAGCTTCCACATTCCTGTCACCTTACCCGATGCCGTGGTTTTATTAGAAATTGTTTTATCTAGTATAGGTTATCTCTTATTTTTTCAATTACTCAAAATTGCAGGTCCAGTGTATTATAGTTTCGTCGATACCGTTGTGGCGATCACAGGATTGGCATGGGGATATATTATTTTTGCAGAAAAATTAAACATATGGACTGGTGCTGCTGTAACGCTAATCTTGCTTTCGTTGTTGATGATAAGCAAACAGCAACTCAATAAGGTAAAATAACCTAAACAAAAATGGGCGACACACAAGGATAAGTGCCATGCTCAAACGATTTCTACCCAGCAAAAATGAATTTTTTGTTTTATTTCAAAGTATCGTTGCAAATTTAATATTAAGTGCAGCTGAATTTCAAAAGCTATTATCTGATCTAGACAATCAACAACCTCATGTAAATGCTATCGCTGCTTACGAAATTGAAGGTGATAGACTGACACGCAAAATTTTTAAGTTATTACACAAAACATTTATTACCCCCTTCGACAGACACGACATACACCAACTCACAAGTAAGTTAGATGATATTTTAGATCTCATCAATGGCTGTGCTCAACGTTTTCCATTATACGATCTAAAAGAACTACCCGAACAAATCATTCAATTATCTATACTCACGGTAGTTTGCGTAGAACATCTTAAAATTGCTATTGATAGACTCAACTCATTACAAAAATCACAAAAAATTATTAAAGCCTGTGAAGATATAGACACTGTCGAAAACGAAGCGCATATTCTGCTTTTAAGCGGTGAAAAAAAATTATTTTTAGAAGAAAGTGATTTTAAACATTTTCATAAATTAAAAGAAATTTATAGCAGCACAAAAAATATGATAAACAAAAGTCAGGATGTGGCAAATATTATTAAAGGTATAGTACTCGAGTATTCTTAATGCATGGAAGCATCACTCTAGTCATCATCACTGTATTACTCGCATTGCTATTCGATTTCTTGAATGGCTTTCACGATGCTGCAAATGCCATTGCAACCGTAGTTTCTACACGTGTTTTAAAACCCCACTGGGCAGTTTTATGGGCTGCATTTTTTAATTTTATCGCATTTCTTTTTTTCGGTTTACATGTTGCAGGCACTATAGGCGTAGGGTTAATTGATCCGTCAGTTGTCAATGAACAAATGGTTTTTGCAGCACTCATAGGCGCAATTTTTTGGAATATTTTTACTTGGTATTTTGGTTTACCCTCTAGCTCATCACATGCATTAATTGGTGGCTTACTGGGAGCAGGAATTGCGAAAGCAGGTTTTGCGCCTTTAAAAATGTGGGGCATTTCAAAAGTACTCATCGCCATTATTATTTCGCCTTTGTTAGGAATGATATTAGGCTTACTCTTTATGTTCCTCGTGTCTCTATTATTTTTTCATAGCTCACCTAAAAAAATTAATTCGTGGTTTAAACGATTGCAGTTAATGTCATCCGCATTAATCAGCATAGGACATGGCGGTAACGACGCACAAAAAACCATGGGTATTATTGCCATATTACTTTTTTCAGCGCACTTAAGCGGTGACACATTTCATGTGCCGCTATGGGTTGTTTTTGCCTGCTATTTTGTCATAGCCTTAGGCACATTATTTGGCGGATGGAGAATAGTCAGAACCATGGGAATAAAAATTACGAAATTAAAACCCATAGGTGGATTTTGCGCGGAAACATCTAGTGCTTTAACGATATTTTTAGCAACTTGGTTAGGCATACCCGTTTCAACAACACATACTATTACAGGCTCTATCATGGGCGTAGGCACATTACATCGTTTTAGTGCTGTGCGATGGGGAGTCGCGCAAAACATCATTTGGGCATGGATACTCACCATTCCAGCAGCTGGTCTGGTTTCTGCATTGGCTTGGTATCTTGTAAATCTTTTTTAATCGTAGCCCGGATTGAGCCCTTCGCTTAAACACGTGCCACGTTGAGACCCTCATCCGCCCTTCGGGCACCTTCTCCCCCAGCAAAAAGCGCTGCGGGAGAAGGGAAAGAGTCATAGCGTTAGACCTCATCCGGCTTTGGGCACCTTCTCCCACCGCAAAAAGCGGGCGAGAGTAGGGATAACACATTATTTTTTTTGTTTATCCAATTCGCGCAAATGCTTAAGCTTTTCCGCTAATTTTAATTCTAATCCTCGTGGGACAGGGCGGTAATAGTTTTTAGGTTTCATTTCATCTGGAAAATAATTTTCACCCGCTGCATAAGCTTCGGGTTCATCGTGAGCATAACGATATTGTTTGCCATACCCTAATTGCTTCATTAATTTTGTAGGCGCATTACGTAAATGTATGGGCACATCTAACGTGCCTTGAATTTTAATATCACGCATCACTTCATTATAAGCCACATACACTGCATTACTTTTTGCAGTGCATGCCATATAAATTATGGCTTGAGCAATCGCTAATTCACCTTCAGGACTGCCTAAACGTTCGTATACAGCACACGCATTTAACGCTATTTCTAAAGCCCGCGGATCTGCATTACCTACATCTTCACTGGCCATACGCACCACACGTCGCGCAATGTAGAGTGGATCACATCCGCCGTCTATCATGCGTGCGAACCAATACAAAGACGCATCAGGTGAAGAACCACGCACAGATTTATGCAATGCAGAAATTTGATCGTAAAATGTTTCGCCGCCTTTATCAAAGCGTCGTATATTTTCTTGCAGCACTTCCGCTAATAATTCTTGCGTAATCGTTAACTGATTATCGCGTTCTGCTAAATCTGCAATAATTTCTAAAAATGTTAACACTTGACGTGCATCACCATCACTGGCTTCAACTAACATTTCTTGCAATGGTAAAGGAAAATGAATAGACACATCTCCTAAACCTCGTTCTTTATCTTGTAATGCTCGTGCAATAAGCTGCAATAATTCTTCGTGAGATAATTTTTTTAAGACATACACACGTGCACGTGATAACAACGCGCTGTTTAATTCGAATGAAGGATTTTCTGTTGTTGCACCGATAAAAATAAATGTTCCGTCTTCTACAAAAGGTAAAAATGCATCTTGCTGTGATTTATTAAATCTATGCACTTCATCCACAAATAAAATGGTAGAACGATTTGTTTCAGTACGAATTTTTTTAGCTTCATCTACTGCAGCACGTATATCTTTTACACCTGAAAATATAGCTGAAAGCTTAATGAAATGCGCATCCGCTTGAGCAGAGAGTAATTTTGCTAATGTGGTTTTACCCGTGCCTGGCGGCCCCCACAAAATCATGGAATGCAAAACACCCTGCTCTATGGCTTTACGCAGGGGTTTGCCTATGCCTAATAAATGCGTTTGCCCTACATATTCATCGAGTGAAACTGGGCGTAATCGTGCTGCTAACGGTTGAAAATTATTTTCTTCAATTTTATTTTTTTGTTTCATCTATCACATCATCTTTAGGGGAAGGCGTAAACGTAAAGACTGATTCAGGAATTGTTACGCCTGTTTTTATATTATTAAATGCAACAGTGGTCACATGACCCAAATGATCTTCTAATTGCATTTGACGAATTTGTTTATTTAAAAAAGTCAGTTTGATCAACGCAAACATGCTGTCTTTTTCTTTGGGTGTTAATAAATAAATTTGTTGATTAGCAATTTGAGAAGGATTTTTAGCAAGTTCCACTACAAAATCTTTGCTTAAAGTAAGGTTCTTATCGCTTAATAAAAATGCGGGAGTTTGTCCGGTTGATTTTGTAAACGCTCGTATGGTGACTTGCTGTAAATCAGGATCATAAATCCAAATGCGTGCACCGTTTGCAATAATAAGTTGGGGGTTAGGCTTTTTAACATCCCAACGAAATTTTCCAGGTCGTTGTAATGCGATAGTTCCTTGAGATTGTTGTAATGATTTTGCAGATTTATCTTTTACGACTTGAGAAAAACTCGCTTGCATGGTGTTGATGTTAAGCAACAACGTTGTGAGCGTATCTGCTGCTGATTCAGCATAAATGACACTTGAAAATAACAGAGTAAAAATAAATGTGAAGATTTTTTTTTGCATTTGGGTTTCTTCCTTTATTAAGTGTTAATTAAATAAGAGGAAGTTTTAACCCTCCTCTCCCCGGCCCTCTCCTCCCACAAAGAGCATGGGAGGAGAGGGTGACTCATATTCATTATTGTTGTTATTCTAAAGCTTGAAGTTTAGCCCCCCTCTCTTCCCACGCTCTTTGTGGGAGGAGAGGGCCGGGGAGAGGAGGGCTAAAACTTCCTCTTACCTAAAAGCAAAGAGCTCAAGCTTCCGCTGGTGGTGCCGCTAAGACTTCCCGAGAACCGCTATTATCAGGTGTAGTCACCACGCCTGCAGCTTCCATTTCTTCCATCATTCTTGCCGCGCGGTTATATCCTATCTTTAATCTACGCTGAACTAATGAAATAGACGCACGACGCGCTTCAGTCACCACACGTACTGCTTGATCATACAGAGGATCGGCTTCACCTGTCGCTGCACCCCCTTCTCCACTCGCAACATCTGTACCACCTTCTGTAATTTCATCTAAATAATTAGGCTTACCATAAGTCTGCCATGCAGCAACAACACGATGCACTTCTTCATCAGCCACATAAGCGCCATGCACACGCACAGGCAATCCTGTTCCAGGAGGCAGATATAACATATCGCCATTACCTAATAACTGTTCTGCGCCTTGCTGATCGAGTATGGTACGTGAATCTATACGTGAAGAAACTTGGAATGCAATACGTGTAGGAATATTTGCTTTAATCAAACCAGTGATCACGTCAACAGAAGGACGTTGTGTCGCTAAAATTAAATGTATGCCTGCCGCTCTCGCTTTTTGCGCGATACGTGTGACTAAATCTTCAACTTTTTTACCCACTACCATCATCATATCTGCTAACTCATCTGCAACAACAACGATAGTCGGTAAGGTTTCTAATAAAGCTAATTCACCATCTGCTCCCGCCATCCATGCAGGGGCTGGTAATGGATTACCAAGCTTTAGAGCTTCTTGAATTTTTAAATTGTAACCCGCTAAGTTACGCACCCCCAATGTTGCCATCAAGCGATAACGCTTATCCATTTCGCCTACACACCATCGCAAGGCATTCGCTGCATCTTTCATGTCTGTGATGACAGGTGTCAATAAATGCGGTATGCCTTCGTACACAGATAACTCCAGCATTTTAGGATCAATCAAAATAAAACGTAATTGCTCAGGTGTCGCTTTCAATAACATACTTAATAACATTGCATTGATGCTAACGGATTTACCTGCACCAGTTGTACCTGCAACCAGTAAGTGTGGCATTTTCGCCAAATCAACAACAACAGGATATCCCGATATATCTTTACCTAAAGCTAAACTCACAGGTGAACGAGCTTGCGCATATTGTTGTGATTCTAATACATCTCTTAATCCAACAACTTCTCTGTGCTCGTTCGGTAACTCCAACCCTATGACAGATTTTCCTGGAATCACTTCCACTACGCGCACACTGGTTGCTGATAAAGAACGTGCTATATCTTTTGCAAGCCCACTAATTTTACTGACTTTAATGCCAGGCGCTAAATCTAATTCAAAACGGGTAATCACAGGACCAGGATGAACAGCAACCACTTTGGCATCAACACCAAAGTCTGATAAACGCTCTTCAACTAACTTAGATAACGCTTCAAAGGTTGTATTTGAAAATGCTTTTCCTGCTGAAGGCGGCTGTGGATCTAATAAAGATAAAGGCGGCAATTGCCCTGGAGCGAGTGAAACAGTAGACACTGTTTTTTTAGAAAAATTAAACGGTTTCTTTTTAACAGCAGCGCCTGGAATTTCTGGCAAGGGTAACTGTATACGCGGGCTGGGTTTTTTAAATTTAGCTTCAATTTTTTCAAGAAAAGTAGGTTCAGCAGATGCTGGTTTGGCAGATCTAACTAGAATAGGTGCTGACTGCGTAGAACGACGTTTATAGTGACGCAGAAATTCCCAACTGTGTATGGCCCATCCCCCTACTCTGTCTATGAAACCTAACCATGAAAAACCGGTAAATAACGTAATGCCGCACAAGAAAACTGTCACTAAAATTAATAAGCTGCCCACAGGATTAAACGTTTTTAATAAACCTATATTAATCACATCTCCAAAAATCCCGCCTGGAGAGGTTGGTAAGTGTTGTACGTAAGCAGAGAGCCAAGAATCAGCCAATGCTGATGTGCTGACTATGACTAACACTAATCCTACACACTTTATGACTAACTCCAGAAAATCAACTTCCGTGTTCTCTGGTTCTATACGCACCCCCACCCAAGCAGCAAACACCATTAACGGAGGGAATAAATACGCAACATAACCAAATAAAGATAAAATCACATCCGCTAAAAAAGCTCCTGCTCTGCCGCCCCAATTTTGTATATGTTTCACGCCTGTGCCCAACCAGCCTGGATCTGCTTTACTGTAGGTGAAAAAAGAGACCAGTAAAAATAATGCGGTGGCTGTTGCGAGTATCAGCAATCCTTCGCGCAATCGATGACTCATCTGCATGGCTAAAGGGCGACGGTTAGGTTGGTTTTGAGTGGCTTGTTTCAAATTGAACTCCCATTATTTTTGTTTTATTCCCTGAGCTTTACCTGCGTAACAACTTCTCGTACTATAACATCCTTCCATTATTCTAAAAACAAGTACAAACAAGAAGACAACATATGACTACCCCTAAACATCATCGCCTTATTATCCTTGGTTCAGGTCCTGCTGGTTATTCAGCTGCAGTATATGCCGCACGAGCCAATCTTAACCCCATTATGATTGCAGGCATGGAGCCCGGCGGACAACTCACCACCACCACAGATGTCGATAACTGGCCTGGTGACGCTGAAGGCTTACAAGGGCCTGCCCTCATGGAACGCATGAAATCGCATGCACAACGTTTTAATACCGAAATTATTGCAGACCATATACAGTCTGTGCAGCTTAATCAACGTCCTTTTATTTTAAAAGGTGAAAATACGTATTCTTGTGACGCACTTATCATTGCAACCGGAGCAAGCGCGCAGTATTTAGGTATTCCTTCCGAAAAAGCCATGATGGGCAAAGGCGTTTCAGCTTGTGCTACCTGTGACGGCTTTTTTTATCGAAATCAAAATGTAGTCGTAGTCGGCGGCGGCAACACAGCAGTCGAAGAAGCACTTTATTTAGCGAATATTGCTGCTCACGTCACTGTGATTCATAGACGCGATAAGTTCCGCTCTGAGAAAATCCTCAGCGATAAACTGATTAGCAAAACAAAAAATGGCGGCAATGTCAGCATAGAATGGGATCATGTAACGGATGAGATCTTAGGAGATAACACTGGAGTCACCGGTATTCGAATTAAAAGCACCAAAACAAATGAAGTGAAAGACATTAAAGCTAGCGGCGTCTTTATTGCCATAGGTCACAAACCGAATACCGATATTTTTGCGGGTCAATTAGATATGACGAATGGTTATATCAAAGTGCAAAGCGGCACGGAAGGAAATGCGACTGCGACCAGCATTCCGGGTGTGTTTGCTGCGGGCGATGTAGCAGATCATGTTTACAGACAAGCCATTACGTCAGCGGGTTCAGGCTGTATGGCGGCTTTAGATGCGGATAAATATTTAGACAGCATTAAGAGCTAAATAGAATGGACACTTTAAAACCGCCCATGTAACGGAATTAAAGTACTTGCATACTAATGTCCATTTAAAGTTTAAAAACTTTGCATTTTAAAGGATTTTAGGGCATTATTTTCAGCTTACTTTCTAAGATCGAAGGCGTTGTAATCATATGGCAAAAGAAGATCAAATTGAAATGGAAGGCACGGTAATCGATACCCTGCCCAATACTATGTTTAGAGTAGAACTGGAAAATGGCCATGTGGTCATAGCCCATATTTCCGGAAAAATGCGCAAAAACTACATTCGCATCTTGAAAGGTGACAAAGTCACCGTGCAATTAACCCCTTATGATCTTACCAAAGGTCGTATCAGCTTCCGTAGTCGGGATGGCAAAAGCAGCCCTAATAGCGATGCTAACAACGAAAAACCAGCTAAAACAGAATAATAATGAAGTTTTAACCCTCCTCTCCCCAGCCCTCTCCTCCCACACAAAACGTGGGAAGAGAGGGGGCGTTACCCTCACATACAAAATATAACGTTATGTTACGTTATATTTCGTGTAATCCATTCAACTCAAGCACATAAATATTGCTCTAAAATCGCCCGCCCTAAGCTTCCCTTAAGCTATATTTGTTATTATCTGTACAATATAATTCAAATTGTCTGATAAAAATCAAAAGGTAGCTACCCCATGAACTCACGCCTATTTAAATTCGCTATCTTAAGCCTATATCTAATGGGCTCTTTAGAATCCGTTGCAGCCAGCAAAGGCCCTAATAAAAAGGGAGAGAAAGCAATTGTATACTATGGCCGCATGCATGTTATTCGCAGCGCTAATCATCAAGATTATTTACTGCAAATGACCCCTTATAAGGATTTTTTTAAAGATAGTTTTTATACATTAACATCTTTTATTCCTTCCTATAGGTACATTATTGCAACAATTTATGACGATATAGCATTGAACATTACGAGACACTGCGGTGGCAGCGATTACAACATTAAACAACGCAATTCATATAGAACTATAGGGTATGCCGGTAAATCAACCAACCCTCACAGCCATCTTTATGCAGCTGAATTATTACGCAATATCCGTAATAGCAATAAAAATAAGAACAAAACTTTCGAAAAATGCTTACTTGAGTCGATTGATCAGGAAGTCTACGTATTACATTATTATGATCAATTTATGGATATATTAATTAAACAAATCATATCACTTACATTCTTACTTCTAGCAGCGCGCTCAATTGCATCACTCTTTAAGATGAAACCTGAAGATCAACTTGAAGAAACCACCGAAATAAATGCTAAGAGAGTTAAAGATGCGGAGATATCAGAAGACACGATACCACATGATTTTTTATGTCCAATTACATTGAGCATCATGGATGAACCTGTAAGAACATTTGATGCAACTGCAGAATCAAAAAATCCTTACTTCAATAAATTACCCAGCTATGATTTAATTCCAATACGCAATTGGCTTAAAAATAATGACTACGCGCCACATGCAGCCGGTGTTAAATTAAAAAATAAATTATTAAAACCTGACACTCAATTAAAAACGTCTATTGAAGATTTTATTAGACGTGGGGAATTTTTATTTCACAATAAAGATCAGCGCTCTATTGAGCTGCCACATCTATCTAAACGCAAAATTCGGGCTTATTCAAAGTAGAAATAACTCGACAGCATTAAGGAACATGCAATACATTCCGGGTATGTTATAACAAAACATGTTGGGTTTCGTAAAAGGCACTCAACCCAACCTACAGTTCTGCACTAAATGCTTTTAAAGCTTTTGCAAAAAGTTACCACAGTCAATTCCCGGGGTGGCGCGGAATGGAGGGCTCCCGCCGCGCGGAGCCTGCGAGCACAGTGGGTGTTGGGTTTCGTAAAAAGCACTCAACCCAACCTACATATAAGTTAAAAAATTATAAACAAAAAAAATCCCCGCACTCGCGAGGATTTTTTAACAAAATATTTTTAATGCACATCATTTTTTTCATATTCTTCTATCGCAAATTTCAATTTACCATCTTCAACTGTAATAGAAACATGTCCGCCATTGGCTAGCTTACCAAACAATAATTCTTCAGCTATAGGTCGTTTGATTTGCTCTTGAATTAATCTTGCCATAGGTCTTGCACCCATTTTAGGATCATATCCATTCTTAGCAAGCCAAGCACGCGCTTCATCATCTGCTTCTAAAATCACATGCTTAGTTTCAAGTTGAACTTCTAATTCCATTAAGAACTTGGCAACCACATGCAGTATTGTTTTCATATCAAGAGATTTGAATTGAATAATAGCATCTAAACGATTACGGAACTCTGGGGAGAACACACGATGTACCGCGGATAAGACATCTGCTGTACCATCTTGTTGTGTGAACCCTATGGATGTTTTATCCATAATGTCCGCGCCCGCATTCGATGTCATGATGAAAATGGTATGACGAAAATCTGTTTTGCGACCATTTGTATCCGTCAACGTACCATGATCCATGATTTGCAATAATAAGTTATAAACATCTGGGTGAGCTTTTTCAATTTCATCCAACAACACCACAGAGTGCGGTTGTTTATTAACAGCTTCTGTTAACAAACCACCTTCGTCATATCCAACATAGCCTGGAGGTGCGCCTATCAAGCGTGAAACGGTATGTCTTTCCATGTATTCAGACATATCAAAGCGTATTAATTCCACACCTAAAGACTTAGCCAATTGTTTACAAACTTCTGTCTTACCTACACCGGTAGGACCTACGAACAAGAATGAGCCTATAGGTTTAATAGGATCACGCAATCCCGAACGAGCCAGTCTCACTGCTGCCGTCAAGGTTTCAATTGCATCATCTTGACCATAGATTAATAACCTTAAATCGCGCGTTAAATTACGCAGTGTTTCACGATCAGAAGTTGATACATTCCTTTCTGGAATTCGCGCAATCTTAGCAACGACTCTTTCTATATCTTCTACCTCAATAACCTTCTTACGATTCGCTTCAGGTAAAAGATATTGATGTGCGCCAACCTCATCGACTAAATCGATAGCCTTATCAGGAAGACGTCTGTCAGAAATATAGCGAGCAGATAATTTTGCAGCAGCTTCTAATGATTCATCAGAATATTTTATATTATGGTGTATCTCAAATCGGCTGCGCAGACCTTTTAAAATTTCATAGGTTTCTTCTATCGTAGGTTCCTTCACATCAATCTTTTGGAAACGACGCGCTAAGGCATGATCTTTTTCAAAAACACCGCGATATTCTTTGTAGGTTGTAGAGCCTATGCAGGTCAAATCACCAGAGGCTAATAAAGGTTTAATTAAGTTAGACACATCCATCAACCCGCCAGATGCAGCACCTGCGCCGATAATAGTGTGAATTTCATCAATGAAAAGTATCGCACCTTTTTGTTCTTTTAGTTGATGCAACACGCTTTTTAAACGTTTTTCAAAATCACCACGGTACTTAGTTCCCGCCAACAAACTACCTAGGTCTAAAGAATAAATAACACTGTCTCTGAGTATACTGGGTATTTTGTCTTCTATGATTAATCTTGCCAACCCTTCTGCAATAGCCGTTTTACCCACACCGGCTTCACCAACTAATAATGGGTTATTTTTACGGCGTCGGCACAAGACTTGCACCGTGCGTTCAATTTCTTCTTCACGGCCTATCAAAGGATCAATCAACCCTAGTTTGGCACGCGCATTAAGATTCGTTGTAAATTGTTCTAATGGACTCGCTCCACCACCACCTTCTTCACCGCCTTCACCTTCATCCATATAATGACTGCCCAGATGATCATTTTCACCCGTGCGCGGCATTAATTTAGGTTTGGTTGTACCGTGAGAAATATAGTTAATGACATCGAGACGACTGACATTTTCTTGACGTATGAGATAGACACTTTGGCTTTCTTGCTCGCTGAAAATAGCAGCTAGCACATTCGCTCCTGTGACTTCTGTTTTTCCTGAAGATTGCACATGGAATACAGCACGTTGTAATACACGTTGAAAACCTAAAGTAGGCTGTGTATCACGATCATGTACGTGTGCTGGGATAACAGGCGTTGTGCGATCAATAAATTCGATTAAATTATTGCGTAGGCGGTTAACGTTTGCTCCGCAAGCTTTGAGGACTTCAAGAGAAGAAGAATTCTCAAGAAGTGCAATTAGCAAATGTTCGACAGTCACGAACTCATGACGCTTTGCTCGCGCTTCTTTAAATGCCAAATTCAACGTGTACTCAAGCTCTTTGTCTAGCATGGTACGCCCCTCCTAACGCATTTAAACTTATGTTCCTCTATATTGCTTCTATGCTACATAATAGAGGATGCTCATGCCTCCTTGCGTAATCTACAACTTGTTCCACTTTCGTTTGCGCCACATCTTTAGTAAAAATTCCACATACCGCCTTCCCTGCCAGATGAACTTCGTACATAATCGCTGTAGCACGTGTTCTATCCATATTGAAAAACAACTCCAGAACTTCAACCACAAACTCCATAGGTGAAAAATCATCATTATGCATTATCACTTGATACAGAGCCGGTTCTTTTAATTCTGGTTTTGCCTCTAGTACCAAACTTTCTGATCGACTATCTGTTACTGTATTTACCATTCCCCTTTACCTTACTTATAGACTATAATTTCAATTTTTCCTTACTTTAAAAATATATTCCTTAAATCCCCTAAATCTCAAAAGAAGCACTATACTTAGTAGTGCTTCCCTACACCACTAAGTATAAAATTTGATCTCTGTATTTATTTTGCGCAATAATCATAAAACAAAAAATATTACCCATACCTCTATAATAAACTAGTTTGGGTAGGAGTAAGCAAATTGTTTAACTCATATGGGTTATTAGTGCATCTCCAAACGCTGAACAGCTCAGTAATTGGGCTCCATCCATGAGCCTGGCAAAGTCATAAGTCACGGTTTTAGCAACAATCGCCCCTTCCACCCCCTTAATGATAAGATCAGCGGCTTCTACCCAGCCCATGTGTCTGAGCATCATTTCAGCAGATAAGATCAATGAGCCTGGATTGACCTTATTTTGACCGGCATATTTGGGGGCTGTTCCATGAGTCGCCTCAAACATGGCTATGCCATCGCCAAGGTTACCCCCTGGAGCAATTCCTATCCCACCCACCTGCGCAGCCAAAGCATCAGAGATGTAGTCCCCATTGAGGTTAAGCGTAGCTATAACACTATATTCAGCCGGTCTTAAGAGAATTTGTTGCAAAAATGCATCAGCAATAACGTCTTTTATGATGATTTCAGCCCCAGTAACAGGGTGCTTAAAGGCATGCCAGGGCCCGCCGTCTACCGGTTTTGCACCGAATTCATTGACTGCCACTTCATAGCCCCAATCCCTGAAGCCGCCTTCTGTAAACTTCATGATATTGCCTTTATGCACTAACGTGACGGAATCTTTATTATTATCAATAGCATACTGTATAGCTGCCCTGACTAATCGAGTAGTGCCTTGTTTAGAAACAGGTTTTATGCCGATTCCACAGTGCTCAGGGAAACGAATTTTTTTAACACCCATTTCTGTTTGTAAAAAATGGATAACTTTTTTAGCCTCAGGAGAATCAGCTGCCCACTCTATACCGGCATAGATGTCCTCGGAATTTTCTCTGAAAATAACCATATCAGTCAGCCAAGGTTCTTTAACTGGGCTGGGAGTCCCTTTGAAATAACGCACAGGCCGCAAACAAATGTAGAGATCCAACTGCTGACGCAATGCCACATTCAAAGATCGAATACCGCCGCTGACAGGTGTAGTGAGAGGCCCTTTAATGGACACAACAAATTCTTTAAGCGCCTTTAGTGTTTCTTCTGGCAGCCATGTATCTTTATCGTAAACATGTGTCGCTTTTTCACCTGCATAAATTTCCATCCAATGAATAACTCGCTTATCTCCATAAGCTTTTTTAACAGCTGCATCAACGACCTTACGCATCACAGGTGTGATATCTACGCCTATACCATCACCTTCAATAAAAGGAATAATAGGCTGATCTGGAACTGTTAATGATAAATCTGGATTAACACTAATTTTTTTCCCTAGTGCTGGGACGGTGATATGCTGATACATGAAAAATCTCCCTGTTTACAAAGCGGCTATGGTATCAACGGGAACTCATGCTCACAACTCAAATCACACCTGTAAACAGGTTTGATAATCGGCTGCCGTGATAGCACTCAGTTGACACCAATAGTAAGGCAACCATTTGGTCGTAATAGGCTGACTGCTAGTACCGACGGAATAATACATTTTGTAATGTTGCGCCAAATCACCCGTTTTTTGTATCAACTTCATACCATCTATGATTTGGCAATCTTGGCAATCTGGTTGATAAACCGCGTTAAAATTATATTCTTTATGCCATGATTGCGTATCGTCCAATGAATCAGAATAGGTATCCACATTTTCAATCACCAAAGAACGATTCAAATAACTAAACGATTTAAATCCAGGATTATTTCCGAATAAAGGACTTAAACCTGGCGTTACATTCACTGAAATGGGATGACTATCAGCAAAAGTTAAAATCTGAAACCAATCCATATGCGAATGCCCACCAAGAATAGTCATCACATAAGGCGAAAACTGTTTCATTTCTGCGAGAAAACGCTGAGTGTATTGTGGCTGCCACAACTCAACAATTTCATCAGACTTTTCTTGAAGCGTAGCATAGACATCTACACCTACGGGAATATGTAATGCGATAATGGCTTTCTGATGTTTAGCACTGACAGACACTAACTGATCATGCAGCCAATTAAGCTCGGCTTGTGCAGCTTGCTCAACACCATTCCCTTTAACTTTATTAGAAAACAAAATTGAATTTAATACGATTAAATGGAGCTCGGCTTGCTGAGGAATATCAATAGCATAATAACCACCAGCAGACATTTCTTGCTGTATTATGGCTTGATTATTCTTATCTTTGATCTCACTAGACCAGAGCTTTGCCATGTCAGTAAAAAATAGACCATGAGGATCAGCAACATAATCATCTTGATAAGAATCATTATTTCCAACAGTAAAATACACATCTGTTGTGGATAGCGTTGTTGCCATCTCATTTGTTAAAAACTCCATCGTTTTTTTAACAAAGGCTTGATACCCTTCCTGTGTCGTATCATGTGTAAACAAAGCATAATTATCTCTAAAATTATGCCCAAGCATATCACCTAACACTAAAATAAATTTAGGATGATCTACTGCCGCTATTTTTTTAAATTCCTCTAACACCGACTGGAGTAAACGATAGCAAGTATCTTGCTTATACCTTGGAGGCTGAGTGTCATAGACAGTTAAAATAGTCTTCCATTGCACTGCGGGTGCCTGCTGTAATTTTTCAATCAGAGGGCAAGATGACGTATTTTTATGACATGTAACAAAGGGATCAAAATGTATATCGGTGAGAGTCAAGAACTGTGATGTTTGAGGGATATCAGCATAGATTGCCGGGCTTGCAATTAAGACAAAAGAGAATAAAAAAAAATTAAGACTATTTCTAAAGTATTGCATAGCCCGTGCCAGCTCCCACTTTTGCCTAATTAGGCTATATTGTACATAAATATCCACACAATAAACAGGGCTAGCTAGGCTTATTCTTCAGCAATGCATACCTCAAAACGCTAACTCTTTTATCAAAAAATTCTCAGTGCTATACTGCCTCCTACTTTACCTATTTCAAGGATGAAAAATGAAAAAAATAATACTCATCAGCACCGTTGTAGCATGCGCCACATTCAGCACACTGGCCTCTGCAGCGCGCGTAGGTGGTTATGCAGGCTTAGGTGTTGGATATGGGCTCATAAAAACACCTGGTCACCAAGCATTTAATATTACCGGGGGCGGCACATCCTCACGCAAGCGCGGAGGCATTAGCGGCAGAGGCTTTGCAGGCATCAATATTTCGCCGTGTTTAGGATTCGAAATAGGCTATGCATATTACAAACCCTCATATTATAAAGGCACCACTGCTGCCGGCTACTCGTTAATGCAATACAACGTTCGCACCTATGACATAGAAGCTAAGGCCTATTTGCCCATCCCTCGAACAGGGTTTGATGCCTATGCTTTAGCTGGTTGTGCCCGCGTCGCAGAAACTGTGCGCTACCCTAACAGCAACGTTCCTTTAAGCGGAGCCATCGCATCCCCGACGAATGTAGGCGGCAATACCTACGCTTATAAAACCCGTCCTCTATACGGTTTAGGTGTGATGTATACCTTTAATCCTTGTATCTCAGCGAATATAGAAGGGACTCAAATACGCCGTTTAGGTAACTTTCAAAACTCCGCAAACGCTATCCCTTTTGTAAACTTAATTACCGCAAATGTGGCTTATCATTTTGGTTAAGAGTAGCCCGGACTAAGCGCAGCGAGTCCGGGAGTGAATGAGACACCTCGCGGACTCGGCGCTGTGCGCCTTAGTCACGCGCTACTTCTTTAGAGACGTATGCGCTCAATTGTGCTATCATTTCCTTCTTTTTCATTACTCCTTATTTAAAAATGAACTTAACATCACCCAAACACATTATCGTCGGCATGTCTGGCGGCGTTGACTCGTCTGTGGCGGCACTTTTACTCAAAGAACAAGGCCATCATGTTGAAGGCGTGTTCATGAAAAATTGGGAAGAGGACGATACCGACACCTATTGCCCAGCCAGCATAGACATGGCCGATGCCCAAGCCGTTTGCGATAAAATAGGGATAGAACTGCAAAGAGTAAACTTTGCAGCAGAATACTGGGAAACCGTATTCAGCCATTTTTTAGCTGAATATAAAGCAGGACGCACGCCTAATCCGGACATTTTGTGCAATAAAGAAATCAAATTTAAAGCTTTTCTCAATTTCGCAAAACAACGCGGCGCAGACTTTATCGCGACAGGACATTACGTACGCGGCAATTTTCAAGACAACCAGCATCAACTGCTCAAAGGCTTAGATCCTAAAAAAGACCAAAGCTATTTTCTTCACGCACTAGAACAGACCCAACTGGCACACAGCTTATTTCCTATAGGGCATTTAGCCAAAGATGTCGTTAGAGAAATCGCCCAAAAAGCTGGTTTTGCGAATCATATCAAAAAAGACAGCACTGGCATTTGCTTTATAGGCGAACGCAAATTTAAAGATTTTTTAAGTGAGTATTTACCCGCTAAACCCGGTTCTATACAAACACAAGACGGTCTCACCCTAGGGCAGCATGACGGTTTAATGTTTCATACTTTAGGTCAACGTCAGGGTTTAAAAATTGGCGGACATAAAAATTTTAATGAAGAACCTTGGTATGTTGCTGCAAAAGACTTTGAACGTAACGCATTAATCGTCGTGCAAGGGCATGAGCACCCTGCTTTATTTTCACGTGCTCTCATAGCTGATCAAGTGCATTGGATCAACGACGAACCTCCTGCCGGGACTCAACTCACGGCAAAAACACGCTATCGTCAAGCTGATCAACTGTGTATTATCAATAGAGCTGATGATGCACAATATGAGATTACTTTTGATGAACCTCAGCGCGCTATTACACCGGGTCAATCGGTAGTTTTTTATCATGGAGATGTCTGCTTGGGCGGCGGGATTATAGTGCAGGCTAAAGGATAAACCTATGCAACATAATATTAACGATATTGTTATTGCATTGGCTGGCATGGAGCAAGCCGTTTCTCTTCTTATTGAATTAACGCAAAAAGGCAAAATAGACGAAGCCGCTTTTCAAACTTGCATCTACAGCATACTTCAAAACAATCCTGAAAATATCTCCAGCGTATTTGGCGGCACAGAAAATCTTCGTTTAGGATTAGAAAAAATCCTCATCACCTTTGATTCATCACAACCGACAGACCGCTTACAACATCGTTATTTACTTTCATTAATACATTTACAAAAAAGATTATCGCGTTCGCCAAAAACATTACGCATACTCGCCGAACGTTTAGAAAAAATTAAAAAACAAGCAGAGTATTTTTCGTTAACTCACCCAACGGTGATTAGTAATTTGGCCGATACTTATCTTGCGACTATCAGTACATTTAAATTTCGCATCACTATATTGAGCAATCAACGTATCTTGCAAGCACGTGAGAACGTAGAAAAAATTCGTGCGCTTTTATTAGCAGGTGTGCGTTCAGCAACACTGTGGCGTCAAGTTGGTGGATCACGTTTGCAATTATTATTTTCACGCGCCAAAATAAAAGACGCCGCTGAAACTATTTTATATGAAATAAAACATCACACAGCACAGAAGGATTTAACATGAGCATCTCATCACTCACAGCCCTCTCTCCTCTTGATGGGCGCTACGCTGACAAAGTTAGATGCTTACGCCCTATTTTTAGTGAATATGGCTTAATTAAATCACGCGTCACAGTTGAGATACGCTGGTTGCAAATGTTAGCAGAGCATGCGAATTTACCTGAGCTGCCTGCTTTTAGCCATCACGCTAATGAAGTACTTAATAACATCATAGAAAATTTTTCGGAAGAAGATGCCGTACGTGTTAAACACATAGAATCAGGCATTAATCACGATGTGAAAGCCGTAGAATATTTTATTAAAGAACACATCAGTGGAAATACTGAGTTAGCAGCCGTCAGCGAATTCATACATTTTGGCTGCACATCAGAAGACATTAATAATATAGCGTATGGACTCATGTTACATACTGCGCGCAAACAAAGTATTTTACCTGCATTAGATGAATTGCTTTCTGCACTGAAATCATTTGCTCACGAATACGCAGATCAACCCATGCTTGCTCACACACACGGCCAAGCTGCAACACCCACCACAGTCGGAAAAGAAATTGCAAACGTCATCGCAAGATTAAGACGTCAGAACGAACAACTCATCACAACACCTATTATGGGAAAAATAAATGGCGCTTGTGGTAATTACAATGCGATGTTATACGCTTATCCGACTGTAGATTGGCAGCAACTCAGCAGAAATTTTATCTCCCAATTTGAATTGCATTGGAATCCGTACACCACACAAATTGAACCGCATGATTATATTGCCGAGCTTTTTATGTGTCTTGTTCGCATTAATACTATATTAATAGATTTTAATAGAGACATGTGGAGTTACATTTCTCTCAATTATTTCCAACAAAAAAGTTTTAATACAGAAGTCGGTTCATCCACTATGCCTCATAAAATCAATCCTATTGATTTTGAAAATGCGGAAGGCAACTTAGGCATCTCAAATGCATTATTAGAACACATGGCATTGAAATTACCGATTTCACGTTTGCAGCGAGATTTATCTGATTCTACCGTGTTACGTAACATGGGAGTTGCGATAGCGCACTCTGTGGTTGCCATTCATGCTACGATTAAAGGGTTACAAAAAACCGTTCCAAACACAGAAGTCATCAATGCAGACCTCGATAAACACTGGGAGATTTTGGCTGAACCCATACAAACCGTGATGCGCCGTTATGGAATAGAACAACCTTACGAAAAACTAAAATCTTTTACACGCGGTCACAAAATTGATAAAACTATTTTACATGACTTTATTAAAGAATTAGAACTTCCCAAGGAAGTTAAAAAAGCATTATGTCAGTTAACACCTAGCAATTATTTAGGTTATGCGAGTGATTTAGCAAAACGAATATAATAATGGGGGGTCAGGCTTGACATTCAGACTTATCTTGGAACCAAGCCTGATTACAAGATAAGTCTGAATGTCAAGCCTGACCCCAAAACTTAAATAGGGATATTTACTCATCATGAAATTACGCGATAGATTTCTTGCATGGCTTACTAAAGAGCCTCCTCCCAGTGAGCAACCGCCCTGCGATTTCGAACGCTTGAAATTAGAAATTCGTCCTGGCGATGTATTATTAATTGAGGGACGCAGCCGCATCAGCCAATTTATTCGCACGATTACCCAAAGCCCCTGGACACATGCAGCATTATACGTAGGCCGAGCGGATGACATTGAAGATGAAGAACTGTTAGATCTTTTAAAAGAAAAAACGACTTTAGAAGGAAAAAAAAGACTGATAGTTGAAGGCTTAATCGATAAAGGCATAATCATTTCTTCACTGCACAGCTATCACAATCAACATATACGCATATGCAGACCCATAGGTTTATCAAGTACTGATGCTCAACTCGTTATTAAGTATGCCGTCAAAGCAGTGGGTCACCGTTACAATGTCAGACAGTTTTTTGATTTGGCTCGATTCTTATTACCTTGGTCTATACTTCCTAGACGATGGGGCTCTAGCTTATTTACGACTCCCAGCGGCGAACCTGAAAGCGGTATTTGTTCATCATTAATTGCTGAAGCATTTACTTCTGTCAAATTTCCCATTTTGCCTTTTTTCATTCAAGACAGCAAAGAAGAGACTGCGGAATTAGTGCATCGCAACCCGTATATATTCACCCCTAAAGATTTTGATTATTCACCTTACTTTCAAATTATTAAATATCCTATCTTCGCCATGGATACCCAACTCCCTTACTATCGCAGACTGCCTTGGACAGAAAAAGATATCATGCATCAAGGTAAAGGTGTTTTTGTCGGACCCAAAAAAATCAAAAAAATTAAAAGCGATATTCCACCTGATTCTACAGATGCTGACTCTATAGATAAAGGAACCAGTTAATGGCTGCTCCTTTACCTCGCCCGCTATTTGATACATTAGAAAATTGTTTGGTAATCTCTGATTCTTTGCATGACTATATTGCTTCATTAAACATTGCTGCTGCTGAACATGAATTCAAACTCTGCTTAGAATTTTTAAAAAGTTATGCGAACTCTGCAGATACATTTAATGCTTACCGACGCGAAACAGAACGTTTTCTTAATTGGGCTTGGTTAATCAACAAAAAATCATTAAAAGAAATCACTCGAAATGACATTCGAGATTATTTGCAATTTGTTAATAATCCTCCTAAAAATTGGATAGCCATAAAATCTGCAAATCGATTTATTATTGATGCAAATAAACTTCGTATAGTGAATCCAGAATGGCGGCCTTTCATTATCAGAGCAACTAAAATCGGGCAACGCTTAGGTAAAAAACCCGAAAAAGAAAATTATCAACTTAGCAATAAATCCATAGAAGCTATTTTTGCAGGCATCAGTACACTCTACTCTTTCTTGCAGCAAGAAAATTATTTAGAAGTGAATCCCGTCAGTTTAATTCGACAAAAAAAAGCTTACATACAACGTCAGCAAGTGAGGCGCGTGACTCGCAAACTCAGTAAATTACAATGGCACACTGTGATCTCTGCCGCAGAAGAAATGGCAGCAAGTAACCCTCAACATCAACGTACTTTATTTTTAATGTCAGCATTTTATTTATTAGGTTTACGAATTTCTGAAGTCGCCTATATACCCGGACGATTAGCAACCATGGGAAATTTTGCACCCGACAAAGAAGGTTTATGGTGGTATACCACTATAGGAAAAGGTAATAAATTAAGAGATATTGCAGTGCCAGATGAATTACTGGATGCACTCAAAAGCTATCGCACCAGTTTAAATTTACCACCTTTACCCAGTCGCGAAGAACCCACTCCTTTGCTGCCTAAATTAAAAGGTAAGCACGGATTAGGTTCACGTCAAATTCGTTACATCGTGCAAGATGTTTTTGATCAAGCGATTTATGGTTTGCTCAGGTTAGGAAAAAAAGATGAAGCAGAAGATTTAGCCTCCGCTACAGTGCACTGGCTGCGACACACCGCTATCTCTACCGATGTAGAATCAAGACCGCGCGAACATATACGTGATGATGTCGGACATGCGAATCCCAGTACCATGGATAAATATATTGATATAGATCGTGTTGCTAGACATAAATCGGCTCAGCATAAACAACTTAAACCTAAACTGGAAAAAACTTAGAGGTATTTTATGGATAAAATTCATCTTGCACTGATTACATTATTATTATCTACCTCATCCTACGCGTTAATGTGTCCCAATAATTTTAAGCAAATCGATATAGGCGATACGATAGAACAAGTAGAAGCACAATGTGGAAAACCCACTTCACAATCAACACATGAACCTGAAATTGCTGTACCGCAACAATGGACGTATAACATCGAGATGAAACCCAATCCAATCAATCAAACTCAAACTACGTTACCGATTATCATTACACTGGATGAAAAAGGCATAGTTACTAACATTACAGTTAATGGTTCAGCTGTATCCAAAACAACATATTGTGA
The DNA here is from genome assembly GCA_031291255.1 of Gammaproteobacteria bacterium. Taxonomy (GTDB): domain Bacteria; phylum Pseudomonadota; class Gammaproteobacteria; order DSM-16500; family DSM-16500; genus UBA5158. The sequence goes on along the minus strand of JARLJN010000192.1, from coordinate 8,303 downwards.
TCCCAATGGTAAAATTGCTATAAATAAAAAAAATACAGACAAACAAATTATAGCGGCGTGTGGTAAACCCGTCTTCATTACCAAAGGAGAAGTGCCTGATGATCAAAAGACTAAAATCACAAAAGTCACTGAATCAGTTTATAGCACTGGCGCATCAGTTGCGACGTTGGTATTTGAGAATGGTCAATTGCAAAAAATAAATTAATGCATTCGAAAAAAACAATCCCGGATTTTCGCTGCACTCAATCCGGGCTACATATTTATTTCGTTATGATAGTAAAAATCAAAGGTTTTGTACTAACATGTTTTTCCCAAGGACGGGCATATACAAACTGAATCATCACATGATGAGGCACCACAAAACTCTCAGACTTCATTTTGAATGTCCAAAATTCATAGCCAGGCGCACCCATTAATTTTTTATTTTGTGGTGCTTCATATACATGCTTAACGGGTTCAATTAATTTTTTTGGGTATTCTTTCAAAAACCAAGAATAACCCGTCGTAGGATTGGATTTTAATTTGATAGTGAATTCAGGCTGATGTGCTGCAACCATAATAGTGACTTTGTCTTGAGTGTAAACGTTTGCATCTTTATCAGCAGACCAAACATACCCACTAGCCATAACTACCATGAAAACAAGAAGATACTTTATAAAACGCATAAATTCCCCCTTAAAAAAAGAAGATACGACAAACTCTATAATAACATAACTAAACTAACCTAGATCTTAGTTGATTAAGAAATTCATTATCCAATCTTGTTGTCACTGGCAAATACCATGCATTTTTTATGTCGAAACTCAAACACTTCACCGCATCTTTTTCAGTCATGAGAATGGGTGCATCATCAGAAAACAGTAAATCATTTTCCTGATAAAGATAATGATCCGGAAAAATATGTTCGATTATATCTAATCCTGCATCTCGCAAACTTTTAAAAAATCGTTGTGGATTTCCGATGGCAGCGACTGCGTGAATTTTTTTATTTTTAAATGTCGCTAAAGAAATTTTTTGTGTTTGATCTAGCGAGATTAACATATCACCTAGTAATGACATTTTTGAAATGACAAAATCAACTTTATCTAAACGTGAAATCGGTTCACGCAGAGGGCCTGCTGGCAACATGTATCCATTGCCAAACTGTCTAGTGCTATCGACTATCGCAATTTCTATATCACGCCCTAAACGATAATGCTGCAAACCGTCATCACTAATGATGATGTTACAATTTGATTTGGAAATTAATTCGTATACTGCAGCCACTCTATCTATACCAACAACCACAGGACACTGTGTACGCTTCTTTAGTAAAATAGCTTCATCGCCTACATCAGTTGCTAATGCATAGTCATCTACGTATCTGGGTGCTTGCTGCTGCTTGCCCCCTACTCCGCGTGTTGCTATGCCAGGCGTGTAGCCTTGCTCTTTTAAATACGTTGCAAGCGATATGACAAATGGTGTTTTACCTGTTCCACCGACTGTGATATTTCCTACTACTATCACTGGAACAGGAAGTTTATAAATTTTTTTTAAACCGTACGCATAAACTAAGCGGCGAATTTTTACGACACAATAAAAAATAAATGTCAGCGGCAACAATAAAAAAGTAAGCCAGGTTAGTGAAGAACGATACCACTGTTTTTCAATTTTCAATGTCCACACTCTCATCCTTGAATTGCATACGATACAGCTTAGCGTAATAACCATTCAGTGCTAACAGTTCCGCATGATTTCCTGTTTCAACTATATGCGCATCATCTAACACAATAATTTTATCGGCATGTTCAACAGTAGAAAGTCTGTGCGCAATGACTAGTGTTGTTCGAGTGCGAATTAAATCTTCTAATGCAGATTGTATATAACGTTCAGACTCCGTATCTAAGGCTGAAGTCGCTTCATCTAAAATTAAAATCGGTGCATTTTTTAAAATAGCTCTTGCGATAGCAATACGCTGTCTTTGACCGCCTGATAATAAAACACCATTCTCACCCACCAATGTTTGTAATCCATTAGGAAGCTGCTCTATGAAGTCATAAGCATGCGCGGCTTTTGCAGCTGCAATAATCTCTGTTTCACTCACGTCATTAAAACGTCCATATGCAATGTTGTTTGCTATCGTATCGTTAAACAACGTCACGTTTTGTGATACCAGTGAAAACTGATTGCGTAATGAGGCTAGCGTATAATCACCTATTGAAACATCATCTAACAATATCTCTCCTGAATAATCCGTGTAAAACCGCGGCAATAAACTCACTAAGGTAGACTTACCACTGCCTGAACGACCTACCAATGCAACAACTTGCCCAGGTTCGATTTTAAAATTAATCTCTTTTAACACTGTTTTTTTAGCGTCATACGAAAACCCTACATCCCTAAATTCCATTTTTCCTTTTACACGCGGTACGGTGTACGTTCCTTTATCTTCTTCAGGTTTTTCATCCAATAATTCAAATACCGTTTCTGCACCAGCAATACCTCTATACAATTTATTTTGCATGCTGGTTAAATCTTTCATGGGTTTTAATAACGCGAGCATTGCTGCCACCAACGAAATAAAACCACCCGGAGATAAAATGGAATCTGCAATATCCAATGTCGCAACATACAACGTGACTGATAATGCAATGGCTGCAATCAGCTGCACACTAGACACACTCCATGAACGCGCGGCAATGACTTTCATTTCACGTTGACGATTCACGCGTGCCGCTTTATCAAATTTTTCTGCTTCAAATGTTTGACCGCCAAAAGCGCGTACAACTTTATAACCTTCTAAATTTTCTTCAGCGCTATGACTTAATGCCGCCATGGATTCTTGTATGCTTAAACTTAGGCGACGCACACGTAAACTGGTGTAACGCATCACAACAGTGATTAATGGAATAATAAAAAAGTAAAGCAAGCTCAGCTTCCAGCTTGTTTGAAACATGACGATTAACAAACCAACGACAAGAAAAAATGATTGGACTGCAGTCGTGATCACATCTGCACTCGCATTAGCAACTTGTTCTACGCTGTATAAAATCACTGAGAGTACTTGGCCTGATGTCGAATGATCATAAAATCGAGCAGGCAAACGCTGTAAATGTTTAAAAATATCTTGACGTAATTTCATAATGACACTACGCGAAACAGAAGCAATATTATAATTTGATAAAAAGCTCGCGAGCCCACGCATGATAAAAACAACTAAAACTAAAATGGGTGCGGTAGAAAGAAACTCATGATTTTTTGCGACTAGGCCTTTATTCACTAACACTTTAAGGAAATAGACAAACCAGGCATCTATCCCTGAGTAAACCATACTGGCAATAATACCAATCACCAACGAAGGCCAATAGCGGCGCACGTAAGTAAACAAACGTGAATAAACAACGAAAGCGTTTTCTAGCGATTTAGGAGCAGAATGTGATTTAGACATAAGCGCATTTACATACCGTAAAAATGCGTTATCCTACCATAAACCCACCTTCAAATACACGAGCCCCTTATGTCAGATTTAAAAAAGATAATAGAAACCGCTTTTGAAACACGCAGCACCCTCACCCCTCAAACCGTACAGCCTGATTTGCTTTCTGCCATTGAACAAACTATTGAGCAACTAGATGGTGGAAAAATACGCGTCGCAGAGAAAATAGACGGAAACTGGAAAACACACGAGTGGGTTAAAAAAGCCGTATTGCTCTACTTTCGCACCCATGACAATCAAATTATGGATGCTGGCTGCTCGCGTTACTTTGATAAAGTTCCCCTTAAATATCAAGACACTAGCGAAGCTGAGCTAAAAGCGGGCGGTGTACGCATAGTGCCTTCTGCCGTTGCACGCAAAGGCGCATTTATCGGCGCAAATACGATTTTAATGCCTTCCTATGTCAACATAGGGGCTTATATCGATACGGGCACCATGGTAGACACCTGGGCTACCGTAGGCTCCTGCGCTCAAATAGGTAAGAACGTACACCTTTCTGGCGGTGTAGGCATAGGCGGCGTCTTAGAACCTCTGCAAGCCAACCCCACCATAATCGAGGATGATTGCTTTATTGGTGCCCGCTCCGAAATCGTGGAAGGCGTCATAGTCGAACAAGGCTCTGTTATTTCTATGGGTGTTTACATAGGCCAGAGCACTCGCATTTTTAACCGCGCTACGGGTAAAGTCAGTTATGGCCGCGTTCCTGCAGGATCTGTCGTCGTATCCGGCAATCTACCCAGCAAAGATGGCAAATACAGTTTGTATTGCGCTGTGATTGTTAAACAAGTCGATGCTAAGACACGCAGCAAAGTGAGTTTAAATGAATTATTACGTGATGCTGTTGAAACCAATTAACATTATAATTACCCATATAAATATATGGTACTTTATCTGTATATAAGCTATAATTAAAAAAATATGCACACATTTTTACGAAACCCAACATAACTGAGACGGGAGAACAAGGTTTTCTTTTTTTAAAATCCCCAACAAGTCAGCAGTCTTGCATAGTTGTTGGGGATTTTAAAAAAAGAAAACCTTATTCTCCTATAACATACATTTGTAACGTATAAAAAAAGCTGATCATTACTTTTAGGCTTAGCAGTGGGCTGTTATTTTTTATTTTTTAACTTCAAACAACTATGGAAGTCTGCTGACTTGTTTGAAGTTTAAAAATAAAAAATAACAGCCCACTGCGGAATAGCAGCAAAGCACAAATAATGTGTGCCTACTCTAGTACTGGAGAAGGGGGAAAAAGATTTATGAAGAAACAAAAAAAAGTAACATACACTAACGAATCTCTCGGAAAAGTAAAAATTATTTCTGATTTTTTACCCTCTCCGGATGACCTCGTGCTTAAAGAAGAATCGGTTAAGATCACATTATCGCTTAGCAAATCGAGTGTGGATTTTTTTAAACACTTAGCTGAACAAAAACATACTCAGTATCAAAAAATGATAAGAACATTACTTGATAAATACGCTTCGCATTTTAAACCTTAAAAGCAGGAAGCTTATGTCATCCACACTCAACCTAACAATGCAACTCATAAGCCTCGCATCCGTCACGCCTGATGATGCAGGATGTCAGCAAGTTATTGCTGATAGACTAAAAAAATTTAATTTCAAAACTGAACATCTACGTTTTGGTGAGGTCGATAATCTTTGGGCGCGTTATGGCACGCAAAGCCCTTTAATTGTTTTTGCAGGGCATACTGATGTAGTGCCTACCGGCCCTGTGGAAGACTGGACAACAGATCCTTTTCAACCCATGGTGCGCGATGGATATTTATATGGGCGCGGCGCAGCTGACATGAAAAGTGGATTAGCTGCTATGATAGTTGCTGCAGAAAATTTTATTCAAAAAAATCCTATTTTTACAGGCTCAATTGCTTTTCTCATTACCAGTGATGAAGAAGGCCCCAGCATAGATGGAACGAAAAAAGTTATAGAAAAATTAGTGGATAGAAAAGAAAAAATTGATTATTGCATAGTGGGTGAAGCTAGCAGTGAAAAAAAAGTCGGTGACCAAATTCGTGTAGGCCGCCGCGGTTCATTACATGGCAAACTGACTATTCATGGCAAACAAGGACATGTTGCATTTCCGCATTTAGCAAAAAATCCTATACATGATAGTGCTGCTGCACTCAGCGAGTTAGCACATGAAATATGGGATAAAGGTAACGAGTATTTTCCAGCAACAACCTTTCAAATTTCAAATATACATGCGGGCACAGGTGCAGCAAATGTGATTCCTGGTTCGCTTAACGTGCTATTTAATTTTCGTTTTTCGACAGCAGTAACTATAGATGAATTGCAAACACGCGTTAAAACTATTTTAGAAAAACATAAACTGTCTTTCGAAATAGAGTGGGATGCATCAGCTCAACCTTTTTTAACTCAGCAAGGCAAGCTAGTTCACGCTGTACAAAAAACTATTAAAGATGTTTTAAACATTGAAACGGTTTTATCAACCGGCGGCGGCACATCTGATGGACGATTTATTGCTGCAACAGGTGCTGAAGTGATTGAGCTTGGGCCTGTTAATGCGACTGTGCATCAGGCGAATGAATGTGTTTCTGTGAAAGATCTTGATGTACTGACGGAAGTTTATGAGAAGATTTTAGAAAATCTTTTTTTATAATGAAGCACTACCCTCCTCTCCCCGGCCCTCACCTCCCACATAAAGCATGGGAGGTGAGGGTGACTCGACTTAAGCTTATTCTTTCTTCTATCATCAAAACATATCTCTCTTCCTGCGCCACAGCATTCAAGAAAGTTATTCCCCTCTCTTCCCACACCTTATGTGGGAGGAGAGGGCCAGGGAGAGGAGGGCTAAATAACCTGCATTTAACCAAAATCAGCATTGCACTCTCCCCCATTCTAGTTTAATCTTACGCACCAATGATCGCAGAGCAGGAGAGATGTCCGAGTGGTTTAAGGAGCACGCCTGGAAAGTGTGTGTACGTTTATAGCGTACCAAGGGTTCGAATCCCTTTCTCTCCGCCATGAAACAGCTGTTTCTGTCGATCCAAAGAGTTATGGTAACCAGTATCGGTCGCTTCGCGGCGATAGGTTGTGAACCCCGTCAGGTCCGGAAGGAAGCAGCGGTAACAACTGATTCGGGCGCCGAAGTTAGGCTGATACTGGGGGCCACCAGATTTTTATCTACCTCTGCAATTGAGGGAATATCGCATGAGTTACCAAGTCCTTGCACGCAAATGGCGTCCCAGCACCTTTCAAGAAATGGTAGGACAAGAACATGTCTTACGCATGCTTACTAACGCACTTGATAACCAACGCTTACATCATGCTTACCTTTTCACTGGCACACGCGGCGTAGGCAAAACCTCTCTCGCACGACTGCTGGCAAAATGCTTAAATTGCGAAACAGGAATCACTTCCAACCCTTGCGGCACATGTTCTGCATGTGTATCCATCACTGCCGGAAAATTTTTAGATTTATTAGAAATCGATGCAGCTTCTCGCACTAAAGTAGAAGATACACGCGAACTGTTAGACAACGTTCAATACGCACCAACCCAAGGGCGCTTTAAAATTTATTTAATCGATGAAGTGCACATGCTATCTGGGCATAGCTTTAATGCCCTCTTAAAAACATTAGAAGAACCACCTGCTCACGTTAAATTTATTTTAGCCACAACAGACCCCAAACGTTTGCCAGTGACTATTTTATCGCGCTGTTTACAATTTAATTTAAAACGTGTTCCAGTCGAACAAATTTCAAAACAGTTACAACACATCTGCACAGAAGAAAAAATTCAATTTGAAGTACCTGCATTAGAACAACTCGCAGAAGCGGCTGATGGCAGCATGCGTGACGCATTAAGTTTACTTGATCAAGCCATTGCCTTTTGTCGTGAGAGCATTACAACAGATGACACACGCCGCATGTTAGGCAATGTAGAACAAGATTCTATTTATCGCTTATTGACTGCATTATCAGAAAAAAACGGCGCAAACTTATTAGCAGAAATCGCGGCTCTTGCAGAGCACGCACCTGATTTTCATCAACTCTGTGAAAATATCATTTCAGTATTACAACGCATCGCGATACTGCAAGTTGTGCCTGACAGCGATGAAAAAAATGCTGCACTTATTGCACTTAGCGAACAGCTCTCTGCAGAAGATGTGCAACTCTATTATCAAATCGCACTCATAGGACGCAGAGATTTATCGCTCTCACCTAATCCCAAGCAAGGTTTTGAAATGATCATGCTGCGCATGTTAGCCTTTCAACCTTCCGCAACTGAGCCGCAAAAAAAAGTTACTGCGCAAAACACTGCAATGCCTATTGCTGAAAAAAAAATAACAGAACCTACAAAGCCAGTGACAGCAATCAATACGATTGCAAACGATGAATGGCATCAATTAATACCCAAGCTAGGCTTAACCGGCATGGGACTCGCGCTGGCTTCCAATTGCGCGCAAATAGACATGTCAGACACCGACATTACACTCGCGCTGTCTCACAAACATGAACCCATGTTAAATGCAAAACTCATAGAACGTTTAGAAGCTGCAATCAAAAAATGCTTAAATAAAACTGTAAAGCTGCATATTTCAATTAGCTCAGATGAGTTAAACACTTCCGCAAAAAAGCAAGAGCAAACTAAAAAAGACCGCCATGCTTCTGCGGTGAAAGCGATTACCACAGATCATGATGTGAAAAAAATTATGGATGTGTTTGGTGCGACGTTAGATGTAGATTCAGTAAAAGCAATTGATTAAAACCTCTAACTAAACCAACTGTAGGTTGGGTTGAGTGTTTTTTTTTGAATCCCACCAATTATTTTTGTTGGTTTTGG
>JARLJN010000191.1 GCA_031291255.1 Gammaproteobacteria bacterium | reverse complement strand
GACCTTATAGTGAGCCTACAAAATCAAATTAAGATTTTAGAAGAACAATTGTCTAAGGCTCCGGATCCTGTGGAACTTATAGAGGTCCGGGCTCACTTCGAAGGCATTCAGCGACTTACAGAAGAGAAAGATAAGCAGATCGAAGAAAAAAACCAGCATATTGAGACGTTAAAGATAGAACTCGATAAAGCAGGTCACGATAAAGAAGCTATTCAAAATCTCTATAACAATTACATGCTCCAAATGCAGACTTTAATCAATCAGAAGGCGATTGAAGCACCAGGAACAAAAAAGAAATGGTGGCAATTCTGGTAATTATCCATCTGAAATGAATATCAAAACAAGATTTTACAAATAATCAATATAAGAAGAACTAATACGGTAAATTCAATAGAGTCTTTCTTTGAATCGCTGATTTTTGGCATAAACAGTGAATTGAAACTAAACATATTAAATAATTTGGGAATCACAGTTAAGAAACTAAAATCCAGTTTATATCACAAAAGCACCTGGAGCAAAAAAGCCTGGTGGAGGTGTGCCAAGAAAGCTCATTTACGCATCAGCTATTGATGCATGAGTGTGCTATGCTACAGAGAAGATGGAGGCAGGTCCTCCGAATTCGCTTTACAGGAAGTGATTTCAAACCGCCATAAGCTGCTTTGGTCAAAAGCCACGGTGGTTAGCGTTATGGGAAAAGGCGAGGCTGTGACTTCGTCAGGTGTGTGCTAGGGAGCTGAATGAAACTGAACCAGTGTTGACGTGTCGAAAGGCTTGATGATGTCATCAAAATCAGGTCGCTCTACTAACCTGAGATAAGTCTGGAAGATACCCTGTTTACTGACCAGACGGTGACCGGCATATAGCTGGCAGGAACCTAGCACAGGCTTTTCTGTGGAACTTGGGAACCTGTTCATTGATGTTAAGAGAAACCTCCAAGCGGTGGACCCGCAAGGACAAAAGTATCGATGCGATGAACAGGGGCGGGTGTGCCATGAAAGCGAATCTATTCAACAGAAATTGTTGCAGTAGTGCAGCTATGCTATAGAGAAGATGGAGGTAGGTCCCCCGGATTCGCATTACAGGATGTGATTCCAAACCACCATAAGCTGCTTTGGTCAAAAACCACGGTGGTTAGCGTTATGGTAAAAGGCGAGGCTGTGACTTCGTCAGGTACGTGCTAGGGAGCTGAATGAAACTGAACCGGCGTTGACGTATCGAAAGCTCAATGATGTCATCAAAACCAGGTTTACCGCCCTAATCTGGGAGGAGTCTAGAAGATATCCTGTTTACTGACTAGACGGTGACCGGTATATAGCTGGCAGGACCCTAGCACAGGCTTCTCTATGGAACTTGGGAACCTGCACATTGATGTTAAGAGAAACCTCCAAGTGGTGGACCCACAAGGACTAAAGTATCGATGCATTGTGCAGGGGCGGAACAATTCGTAGTAGCGATGAAGCTTCTGTAATGGAAGTAGAGCGAAGGGATTGTGTTATCCAGTTTTTGGCCTGCGGTCAACCTTGGTAACAAGGGAGGAACCAATGGTCAAAACAAGGCCTTTCGGGGCCGGATAATGGGAGCCGGATGAGGTGAGAGTCTCACGTCCGGTTCTGAGAGGGCCTGGGGGTGAAATTCCCCCGGGCTACTTACCAACAATTCGTAGTAGCTATGAAGTGCCTGTAATGGGCATGGAGCGAAGGGATTGTATTATCCAGTTTCGAACTATGGTCAACCTTGGTTAACAAGGGAGGAACCAATGGACAAAACAAGGCCTTATGGCTGGATAATGGGAGCCGGATGAATCGAGAGGTTCAAGTCCGGTTCTGAGAGGGCCTGGGGGTGAAATTCCCCCGGGCTACTTACCATTCGGTAATTATTCTGTATTGATACATAGATTTGAATAAAACCTCTGTATTTTTGCCGTTTTCACCCTGATTTTGAGCTAAAATTGAGGCTAAAACTGGGAAATTGCATAGGTTTTACCATATAACCTATGCATAATTGCCTTTTATATATCAAAAAATGAGTAAATAAACCATAATTCCCTAGTTTTACACAGGTTTTACAGGAATCCGTGTACCAACAAAGTAATAAAACGTTGGTATTTTCGGCTTATATGTTAGTTATTTGCCTTGAAAATAAGCCAAAAAACCCTAAAATAACAACGTTCTATCTATAAACGTAGCTGTCATTTTTTATAGGCTAAATAGGCTCAGACTGTGAATAGATCCAATAGAGCCAATTTTAAGAACTAAATTCTGAAGATACATTCCTAACCTAGTAATGCTTATTTTAGTTTAAAGCCGATAATTGTAAATGGATATTCCAGAGAGCAAAGACCTTCGAGGAGCTCACCTTGTAGGGGCTCACTTTGAAGGAGCTAATCTTATAAGGGCTAACCTTGCAGGTGGTAACCTTACTGGTTCTAACCTTGAAAATGCTAACCTTGAAGGAGCTAATCTTGAAAATGCTAACCTTGAAGGAGCTAACCTCGAAAATGCTAACCTTGAAGGAACTAACCTTGAAAAGGCTAACCTTGAAGAGACTTACGGCTTATCAATTGACCAACTTTCTAAAGTGAAAACTCTTTATAATGCAAAATTAGACGAAGAGCTTCTCATACCATTAAAGGAAAAATATCCTGCTCTTTTTGAAGAACCGAAATGAATTATTTTCAAGGCCCTTCTAAGAAGCTTTTAAGATCACTCTACATGCAAACACACCAGTTAACCTAAGATAATTGGGTAATCCCAGCGTAGCTGTCACCAGACGCAAAGTAATTAGCTTATACTAAGAATTCTTCATGCAATCAGTCTATTCATAGCGTTTATTCTTTTGACTGGCAAATGTAAGAATTATTTCTTTTCTTTTTCCTATACCATTTTTCTCAAAATTTTAAAATTAAATTGATACTGATAACTTCTAAATGTTGATGATACTTAATCCTCTAGTCTTCATGTCCACAGACCTCCTGCAGTAAATTTGATTTAAAGCTTCGACATAGTCCAGTGGAAATATGGAATTCCTCGGGAGTTTCATTGAGTGTTACTGCAGGAGGTCTGTGGACATGAACCTTAACCGATGACCAATGAATAACCTATAAATATCTAAACGATGACTTTGTGACGATGTTCAAAATCGTGCTATGAATTCTGTTTTCATTAATATTAGGAAATACCCATAATGACAAAATCATATATTGATTTAATATTCTCTTCCGAAAAAAGAATGAAAATTATTCTGCAGCTTAGAGAAGGACCAAAAAACATAGAAGAAATAACAGAATTCCTCAATGTTAGTGTAGTTTCGATTTATCCACACATTAAAATTCTTATAGAAGGATGCCTACTGCACCGTGAGAAGGGTAAGTATAAACTAACCCTGATAGGGGAAACAGTAGTTGCAAAAGTGCAGGCCTTTTTAGATACCTTACAAACTATTGAGGGTAAATATGATTTTTGGAGCAATCACAAGCTTGATGGTATACCACCCTATCTCTTAAAAAGAATGGGCGATCTAAAAGGCAGCGTTTTTGCTAAAACCCTTACAGAGAGCAGTATGTTTTCTCCACATGAAGAATTTGTAGAGAACATTTCGAAATCAAAATTTGTGAAAGGTATCGCCCCTTTCATCCATCCTCTGTATCCGAAAATGTTCCTGTATTTTGCAGAAAGGAGTATAGACGTATCACTTATAGTAACAGAACCGGTTTTCGGCAGATTGAGAACGGAATTCAGGAGTGAAATACAGCAGTTCCTATTGCTTGACAACACTCATCTTTATGTCTACGATAAAGAAATTTTACTTTCTTCTGCAGTAACAGACAGTTTCCTATCCCTTGGATTCTTCTATAACGATGGTAGCTATGATCATGTCAACGATATAATATCTTTCGATACCGAATCTCTATGTTGGGGAGAAGATCTATTTACTTATTACGAAAAAATTGCTGAAGAGGTAAGATTTATCTAATAAATCCTTCTCATATTCTTTTGAGTTAATTAACTACAAGTTCGTATTCTTTTCTTAAATCAATGATTGACTGATCCAATGCTGCAGAACGTGAAGTCTGCTTGGCGACCAGGAAACCCTTAGGAAAGCATACGATGAGTTAGAAGAAAAAGTTAAAGAGCGTACAGAAGTACTTAAAGAAGCGTACAACTTATTGAAAAAAAAGAAAAGAGTTTTGCTGATGCTCAAAAAATGGCACACATTGGAAATTGGGACTGGGATATTATTACTAGTGCTTCGATTCCAAAATACGCCCACAAACCTGAATTCTTAAATGCATCCATTGATCAATGAAATATTCATTCAATAATGGATTCATTTTGGAATCGGCACACTAGTTGCAAGCATTTGTATTTCAGAATCACTTTCATTTTGCAATACAGATGCTTGTATGTGCAAGTCATTTTCTAAGGCTGCAATCACACCTGCTGTCTGGCTTGCATATCTTCCTTTAGGGCCTAGTACCAGCGAAGCTGTCACCAGCTGCAAAGTAGATGGTACCAAAATTTGAATCGGCTCTGTACCCCTCGTTTTTCAACCGCAAGAAATCAGGATTTTCTGAATATCCCAGTCTGTATTCTTCTTCTTCAGTGAAGATTTTATCAGATAGTGTTGACTTACTTTGCAGTTCATGACAGCGATGCTGTAACTAGGCCAATATATTGGATGGGCTGATACTCAGGAAGGAACGAACAAGCAAGCTTTCAACAATTACTTAAATTCTTGTAAAGATGTCGTGTACTGCCTTAAAATCAAAGGTCATCCAGATTTACAAACAAAAATTAATGAAATAAATAAAAAGAAAGATCTTCTCTAACCTGTTTTTCTATTCTTAATTAATTCCCAAATCCACAACCCAACACCAACTCCCAATGGCAACAATGCTGTTATTGTGATTAGTGTTTTGATTAGGGAGTCAAGCATGTTTTAAGAGTAAGGAGAGGGGGTATTTATTGATGTTGTTTTTGACTTTGTGAATGCTAATTGTCATTCGTCATAATCTAAAGTATCAAGGAACTTATCGAGTTCTTCCACTGTGCCGACAGTGTTTCAAATCTTCTGTAAATTCGCTCCATATTTTATGCATAGGTTTTAATGGGTTCCGTTGCAAAAAATCTAAATATTTAAGTAAAACTTTATTTCTACATAAAGGACTATTGAAAAGCGGATCATTTTTCAAATAACATGCAGATTTAGGCAGCTATTCCAAATAACTGGTTTATAAAATTGACTTCATTAAGGCACATCGATTTAGGGTGTCAACTTGTCCTTTTTTTATCATATGCATGATTTCAATTCCTT
>JARLJN010000190.1 GCA_031291255.1 Gammaproteobacteria bacterium | reverse complement strand
ATTTTGTGTGTTGTTTTTTTTTTTTTTCAAAAAACAAAAAATTATTGTTGTGGTTGTGATAAAAAAACCAACCAAACCCAACCTACGGCTAGCGTTTACCTTACCACCTACAATTGCTATGGCTTTATAGCTTTGTTAACATACCCAACATCATTTAGACAACTACGAGGATCACCATGAATAGTAAAGCCGGCTTAGGCGACTTGATGAAAAAAGCGCAAGAAATGCAGAAAAAAATGCAAGAAATCCAAAAGCAAATCGCTGAAATGGAAGTCACAGGTCAATCCGGCGGCGGCCTTGTAAAAATCACCATGACAGGCCAGCATTATGCAAAACGCGTTACGCTAGACCCTTCTCTTTTAACCGAAGAAAAAACTGTTATTGAAGATTTAATTGCTGCAGCAATTAATGATGCAAGCGACAAAATTGAAAAAGGCACTCGTGACAGAATGTCAGGTTTGTCAGGTTTCAAACTCCCAGACGGTTTTGATTTACCAGGAAAATAATCTCTTATGTTATCCAGCCCTTTACTCGAACAATTGATTGATGCGTTACGCTATTTACCTGGCGTAGGCCCTAAAACCGCGCAGCGTATGGCATTTCAATTATTAGAGCGGGGGCGAGATAACGGCAAACGATTAGCACATACCTTAATACAAGCGATGGAACACATAGGTCATTGCAAAAACTGCCGCACCTTTAGCGAATCAGAGCGTTGTAAATTATGCGCTTCTCCGAATCGCGATCCCAATTTGTTATGCATAGTTGAAAGCCCAGTCGATATGGTAGCTGTGGAACAAATGGGAAGTTTTAGAGGATTATATTTTGTGTTGATGGGTCATTTATCACCTCTTGATGGTGTAGGACCTGAAGACATAGGAATCAATGAATTAACTATACTACTCAAAAACGGCACCATCAAAGAAGTGATATTAGCCACTAATCCCACTATCGAAGGTGAAGCTACAGCACATTATATTTCAGAATTAGTGAAACACTATTCCATCAAAGCCACACGCATTGCTCATGGTGTACCGTTAGGTGGCGAATTAGAATATATAGACAGCGGAACCTTAGCTCATGCATTTGCAGGTCGCGAAACGGTTTAATAAAATAGGTTTATTGTTATCTTTCTTAATTTACTCATCATTATGCTGCGCTCAACCCGAATTAATTATAGAACCGGATCGCGGCGCTGCTCCTATTTTGCAAACTATACAAGAAGCTAAATCATCCGTTGATTTAGTGATGTATGGTTTTACTGATATGCAATTTGCTAACGCATTAAATAATGCTAACAAAAATAATAAACATGTCAGAGTGTTGTTACAGCATTATCCTTATCGAGCTGAAACTGAAAATAGCAATGTAATAAACTACCTAAAAAATAATACGATTCCATTTGTATGGCCAGACGGTGATTTCCAACTCACACATCAAAAAACATTACTCACTGACAACACAAACGCAATCATAATGACATTCAACTTTACGCATTCTACTTTTAAAAACGAACGTAACTTTGCTTTAAAAATTTCTGATCCCAGCGAGATTAACGAAATACAACAAGTCTTTAATGCTGACTATCAACATAAAAAAATAAATGTTTATCATCCAGATTTAATTTGGAGCCCGAATAACAGTCGCGAAAAATTACTTAGCCAAATTCAAAGCGCTCACTCGTCATTAAAAATTTATGCAGAAACGATCAGTGATTATCAAATCATAGGTGCGCTTGCACGCGCTGCACGTAATGGCGTAAGTGTTTCTATCATCACATCTACGCATGATGATAAACATCCCGCTAAAAAATATAATTATTTAACACGTGCTGGTGTGAATCTATATTTCAGCAAACACTATTACATACATGCCAAAGTTATTATCATAGATAACAAGACTGCGATATTGGGCTCTATTAATTTAACCAAAGCTTCTATAGATAAAAATCGAGAGTTAGCCATTATCACACGCGACCCTGCGGTTATGACTCAGCTAAAAGAAACATTTGATAATGACTGGAAAGGCAAAATAACCCCTATAAAAACAGCTTATAAACTACCCGCTATATCAGTCATGCTGATAAAAGAAATCAAACGGTATGCTCATCAGCATCATAAACACAAAAAGCATTACCGCAAAAAAATAATTGATTAATGCAATCTCGATCTCAACGCATGTGCATTTGCAGAAGGTGATGTTAAATCAAATTTTGGAATTTCCACTAAAAATTGCTTGTCATCCAATGTTTGCATTTCATAATGACCTTTCATAGTACCTTGTGGTGTGTTGAGTTGACAAAAACTGCTATATGCAAACTCTTTGCCTGGCTTGATAATAGGTTGTAATCCAACTACACCTGGGCCTTTCACTTCTTCTATATTTCCTTTGCTATCTGTTATTTGCCAATAGCGATTTAAAAGTTGAATAATTTCATCACTATTATTGATGATAGTAATATCATACGACCAAATATATCGCTGCGCTTCTATAGAGGATTGATCTGCTAAATAATATGTAGCAGTTTTAATTTGAATAGCATTTTTTTTAGATTTCATTATTGACCTTAAACTATTAGCACAACAATTATTATTACAGCCAAATAGGCAAATAAACCTAATAAAGCATTCTGCTTTGTAAAAGTTTGATCTTTATATTTTTTAGTATGCATTTTTGCTCCTTACAGCGCCTTTAAAAGCTTTTCATGTATGCCGCCAAACCCTGAATTACTCATAATGACAATATGATCATCCTTTTTAGCCTGCTCTACTAATCCCGCTACCAGCGCATCTACATTATCATATAACGTTGCAGGCTGATGTAGACCAGACAAAGCCCGCTCTAAGCCCCAAGTATCGGCTTCAGGGCGTTTACACATGACAAGGTCGGCATCAATCAGGGCTTCTTGCAGCCTTTCCCTATGAACGCCAGTGCGCATAGTATAAGAACCAAACTCTAAAACCACTATCATTCTTTGCTTACCGACTTTTGCACGTAAACCCGCCAATGTAGTCGCTATAGCCGTAGGATGGTGAGCAAAATCATCATACAACGTCACGCCGTTAACTTGGCCTTTTATTTCTAAGCGCCGCTTTACATTTTTAAATGAACCCAAACTTTCAATCGCCTGTTCTATTGGTGCTTGAACATGATGCGCAGCAGCCAGAGCAGCTAACGCATTTTGTACATTGTGCAGCCCCAATAAACTCCACTTCACTGTGCCCATTAATTGATTGTTAAAATACACATCAAATTCAGAACCATCGGCCTGCTGTAATTTTGCTTGCCAATCCCCGCCTTTCAAACCAAATGTTGCCGTAGGTGTCCAACAACCCTGCTCTAACACTGAAGTAATATTCTCATCTTGAGCCTGCCGTATAATCAGCCCATTGCCCGGAACCGTTCTAACAAGATATTGGAATTGTTTTTTAACAGCGTCTAAATCGGGGAAAATATCAGCATGATCATATTCAAGATTATTCATTATTAACGTTTGAGGATGATAATGTATGAACTTAGAACGCTTATCGAAAAATGCGCTGTCATACTCATCCGCTTCGATGACAAAATAAGGCTGTTCACCTAAACGCGCAGAGACCCCAAAATTTTCTGGCACACCCCCCACCAAAAAACCTGGCATTAAGCCAACATAATCCAACATCCAAGCTAATAGACTCGTCGTGGTTGTTTTTCCGTGAGTCCCTGCAACAGCTAACACCCACCTATCTTTCAAAATCGTTTCAGCTAGCCACTGAGGGCCTGAATAATAGGGGATTTTCTTTTCTAAAATAGTTTCCATCAGTGGATTGCCGCGGCTGATAACATTACCCACAATGACGCAGTCCACAGTCTGATCTATATGAGAGGGATCAAAACCCGTCATTAATTGTATGCCCTGAGCAGCTAACTGAGTGCTCATAGGAGGATAAACATTCAGATCAGAACCGGAAACTTCATGACCACTTTGTCTTGCTAACTGTGCAACACCGGCCATAAATGTGCCACAGATTCCCAAAATATGAATTTTCATTTGTCTCTCACATAATCAGCTACTATTTTGTTATCGTTGTTATGCTATTATACTGATAGTGTGATGTAAGTAACGTAAGTTCGATGGAAGCGACTTACTATTTTCAGATCTGAATCTCTTAAAGATTATGCTTAAGGATAAGCAAGTATGAAAGAAGATTACATTCATTCCATTTTTGATGCTATGACTGATAGCGCTGTACTGCTAGACAAAAGCGGCCGTGTCATTGATTGGAATCAACATGCAACAGCACTGTTTGGCTACTCAAAAAAAGAAGTCGTGGGTCGATCTATTAACTTAATTTACGCACACAGTCAGCCTTTCCATAAAATTATTCAAAATATACTTCCTCAACAAAAAAAATGGCTGGCTGAAACAGCTTACTTTCATAAAAATGGTTCTAAAGGGGTTTGCAAAAGCACAGCCACTTTACTCCCATCCACACACTCATCTAAATCCGTTACGCTACTCACGCATTACAATATTTCAGAGATGAGAAGTGAACTCACAGACTTACAAAAATTAACAGCAAATCTCTTGCGCGAAAATAATGAATTTAGAGAAACATTGTATTTAAGCCAAGCGTTACTCTTAAAAAATCTTCACACATTGGAACAGAATGAAAAAAATCTACGCGAAAGTGAATTGCGTTTCCATTTATTAGCTGAAAATTCTACGGATGTGATTTCCAGACATACTACAGATGGAACCTATTTATATTTATCGGTATCTTGTAAAACATGGTTGGGCTACACCGCAGATGAACTCGTCGGATTCAATTTATTTAAACTGATTCATCATGAAGATGTCGCAAAAGTCAGAAAAGTATTTAATCGACGCAAGCAAACACCTAATCATCAAACTGTTACCTATCGCATTCGTAAAAAAGAAGGTGATTATTGCTGGTTTGAAAGCAACTTACGCTTAATACGTGATGAAGAAAAACATTTTATCAAAGAAATACAAGCCGCCTCCCGTGATGTCACAGAACGAGTACTAGACAAAAAAGCACGTGTACGCGGCCAACAGCTGGCACATGTTTTCCGCTTAAGTACTATGGAAGAAATGGCTTCAGGTATGGCACATGAAATTAGTCAACCTTTAGCGGCTATCGTGAATTATACTCGCGGATGTGTACGTCATTTACAAAAAGGAAATGATGACGCAGCTCAATTAACAGAAATTATGGAAAAAGCAGTCGCTCAAGCAGAGCGCGCTGGCGAAGTGATTCATCGGCTAAAAAACTTTTTCTGCAAAGGACAATTAATTAAAACAACGTGCAAAGTTAACAGTATTATTCGTGAGACAGCGAGCTTTATTCGTAATGAACTTAACCTATCAAAAGCAAAAATAGATTTTGAACTCGATAAAGATTTACCGCTCATTATTGCAGATAAAATCCAACTTCAACAAGTTATGTTAAATATGATACAAAATGCGATTGAAGCCATGAAAGAAATCGCGCCACGAGATCGTAGAATACACATACAAACCAAACCTATTGAAGAATCATTCATTGAAATTACAGTCAGCGATACAGGTCCGGGATTTTCCAAAGAAATGATCTCAAAGGTATTCAAACCTTTTTTTACAACCAAAGCGCACGGAAGAGGCATGGGCTTAGCTATTTGCCGATCTATCATAGAAGCACATGGCGGCCAATTTACTATCAATCCCAACACACACAAACAAAGTTGGATACGATTTACTTTACCCGTTGTTTAGGAGAGACCTATGTCTATTGAACCGATTGTATATGTTGTGGATGATGATCAAGCGATGGTTGAATCGTTATCTTGGGTAATTGAATCTGTCGGACTAAAAGCTAAAACATATATACGCGCACAAGATTTTTTAAATGACTATGATCCCTACCAACCAGGCTGCTTATTGTTAGATGTACGCATGCCAGGCATGAGCGGACCTGAGTTACAAACCCAATTAAACGCACTAGGCACTACCCCTCTCCCTATTGTTTTTATTAGTGGTCATGGTGATGTCCCTCTTGCAGTGCGCGTCATGAAAGCGGGTGCTATTGATTTTTTAACAAAGCCTTTTAACGATCAAGTTTTATTAGAAAGCATTAACAAAGCATTACGCATTGATAAAGCAAATCGTGATAAGCAACAAGAGAACGCACAAGCAGAAGCAAAGTTCGC
Organism: Gammaproteobacteria bacterium; assembly: GCA_031291255.1. Taxonomy (GTDB): domain Bacteria; phylum Pseudomonadota; class Gammaproteobacteria; order DSM-16500; family DSM-16500; genus UBA5158. Next base: position 37,314 of record JARLJN010000190.1, on the reverse strand, counting down.
ATTGCTTTCACATAGAGAAGTGCAAGTTTTGCAAGGCATCGTTGCAGGCAAACAAAATAAAGTTGTTGCAGCTGAATTATCAATCTCTTTAAAAACTGTTGAAGCGCATCGTGCTAGCGTTATGAAAAAAATGAGTGTAAAATCAGTTCCCGAATTAGTAAAACTCGTTTTAACGAATGGCGTACAAGAACCCATAAATGAAGAGTGAAAAAAGACCATTTTGAAGTTTATTTATACATAAGTGTTTGGCCTGAATCATTCAATCTCAATTTCTCAATTTCTCATGAGTATAAACCCTGGGCAACCTCAGGGTCTCTAATACTTACCCCACTCGTTTCATCTAATTTCTCTTAGCGTACTTTAGTGAGATTATAGGTATCCCCCCGTTGGAAAGTGAGTAGTTAATCTCCGCCAACAATAGGACCGTAACGAAAATGGAGATCTGTTATATGAAGCCAGCAAAGAATGTCTTACTTGTTACAAATGCAACCACAGAAGAAGAAATTGATCTTATAAAGGCTGCTATTAACACCCAGCATGATATGAATATCAAGCTTAACCTGGTTCATGTAATACCTAGCTTACCGACTTGTTATTTCAGCATTCCTTCAACTGTTGTTTTAGCAGAACGATATTATGAAGAAGCTGAAAAATCATTAACAACTATAGGCCAAATTCTTAATGTAGGTAAGTCAAATCAATGGCTTATTACAGGACGTATTAGAAATGAAGTATTAAGATTAGCAGCAAGCCTGAATGCTCAATTTATACTTGCAAGCAGCTCTAATATTCCCGAATTGCATAAATCATCTACCTTGAGAAAAGAACGTAATTTGACTCTTATACAAAGCATTAATAATTTAGTCAGATTATAAACAAACATTGGCTTCTCTCAATTTGTAGTCGATCTCCATCATCCCGGACTCGCTGCGCTTAGTCCGGGCTACAAATTATAATTCCCCCCTTGATCTCCCCCAAAAAAACAGTAATATTCATTTACTGTTGCATTATCTACTCTTCTGGAGCAATCCCCCATCATGACCAAACCCAATGCGTTATATGCTCAATCTGGCGGCGTAACAGCTGTTATTAATGCCTCCGCGTGTGGCGTTATTGAAACTGTCAGGCAGCATGCGAATAACATAGGCAAAGTGTTTGCTGCGAGAAATGGAATTCGCGGCGTCTTGACCGAGGATTTAATTGATACCAGCTTTGAAACACCCGAAGATATTGCAGCTCTGCGCCATACGCCTTCAGGGGCATTTGGGTCATGCCGTTATATGCTAGGTTCTTATGAAAAGCATCAAGCTAAATATGAACGTCTCATCGAAACATTCTCTGCGCATAATATAAAATATTTTTTCTACAACGGTGGTGGTGACTCACAAGATACCGCATACAAAGTTTCACTCATCAGCCAACAATTAGGTTATCCCATTACATGTATAGGCATACCTAAAACCATAGATAATGATTTACCGTTTACTGACAATTCACCCGGTTTTGGCTCAGTTGCTAAATACGTTGCAGTGTCTATACGCGAAGCGGCTATGGATCTTGCAGCCATGTCACTCACATCAACTAAAGTATTTATATTGGAAGTCATGGGAAGGCATACAGGTTGGATAGCCGCAGCAAGTGGTTTAGCCGCGGAAGAAAAAGGTGATGCGCCTCACATTATTTTATTCCCTGAAATTCCTTTTGCACCTGAATTATTTTTAAAACGCGTGCAAGCCTGTGTCAAAGAATTTGGTTATTGCGCAATCGTCGTGTCTGAAGGATTACACAATGAAAACGGAGCTTTCTTATCTGAATCAGGGCTCACAGATGCGTTTGGTCACGCACAACTAGGCGGTGTTGCACCTTTAATTGCAAATCTAATTAAACAAAAATTAGGTTACAAATATCATTATGCTATTTCAGATTATTTACAACGTTCAGCGCGTCACATTGCATCCAAGACAGATGTAGAACAAGCTTACGCTTTAGGAAAAACAGCTGTTGAATTTGCATTAGCCGGTAAAAATGCTGTTATGCCCATTATCGTACGCAAATCAAATCATCCGTATTCTTGGACTATAGGTGAAGCACATTTAGAAAAAGTAGCCAACGTAGAAATTCATTTACCGCGTGATTATATCAGTGAAGATGGCTTTTCAATTACCGAAAAAGCAAGAGAGTATTTAACACCGTTAATCATGGGTGAAGATTATCCGCCATATAAAAATGGTTTGCCGAATTACGTGAAATTAAAAAATGTTGCGGTAGAAAAAAAATTAACAAAAGAATTCATAATAGATTAAAGGATGAGGGAATTGAAGGAGGGAGGGGTCAGATGAAATCTTCAAACTTTGCTTCAAAGGAGAGCCATGAGATCTCGTCTGGCTCCTCATCTTAAGACGAAAGACATTGCTAGACACAGGCAGCAAAAGAAAAAGAGAGTCATGAGATTTCATCTGACCGCCATTATTTTTTAAAAGGACAAAATCCTAAGACATCGGTTCAAAATACATCTTAAATTAAGCAATTAATCAGATATTGATTATTGACGATTTGCGCACTCACTACGGCATATGGGTAAAATATGAATTCACATAACAGCGCAACTGCAGTTTCCTCGGAGTTAAATTCAGAAGTTAATGAAGATAAAAATGCATTAGCAGTAAAAGCTAATTCGATTATCAAAAATATTTTGTATTTAACATTAGCCACCTCAGATTCAAACAACAATCCTTGGAATTCGCCGGTCTATTGTGCATTTGATAAATCATTAGATTTTTTTTGGATGTCAGCTAGTGAAAGTCAGCATGCTATTAACATTCGTAACAACGGAAAAGCTTTTGGAGTTATCTATGATTCTTCAGTGCCGCATGGACAAGGATTTGGCGTTTATTTTAATGGCGTAGCAGTAGAATATAACGCAGATAACATCGATAAAATAAAGCAGGGTATTGAAATCTTAGGTGACAGAATAGATGCTGCTAAACGTCCAACCCCAGAAGATTATTTAGCACCCAACCCCAGACGTGTTTACGGTTTACATGCTCATAGCTTTTGGGTAAATGTATTTGTTAAACAAGATGGAAAATATATAGATAAAAGAATTGATATCACCAAAGAGCTCAAACAAGAGTATGCTGGTGCAAGTAATAAATTGTTAAAACTAAGCTAATTTAAAGACTAAAGGACTAAAGGGGTCAGATGAAATCTTCAAACTATGCTTCAAAAGAAGAGTCATAAGATTTCATCTGACCCCCTTACCTTTCATCTGACCCCCTTACCTTACCTTCTTATCTTTTCCCTAAATAATTATTTGAAATTTTTTAATAACGCATTATCATTAACTCCCTAGCTTTACCTACCTCCTCTCCAATCTTTTTCACTTTCTTCAGTCATTGAACTCTAATAAAAAAGGTAAAATATGCCACGGCCATTAAGAATTGAATATTCTTGCGCCTGGTATCACGTAATGAATCGTGGTGCCAATCGCATGAAAATTTTCACCACTGATGAACATAGACAAATTTTTTTAAAACTTTTAAAAGAAATTTCTCTATTATTTCAGATCGAAATCCATAGTTATTGCTTGATGGATAATCATTATCATTTGCTGCTACAAACACTACACCCCAATTTGGGTAAAGCGATGCGCCATTTGAGTGGTATATATACTTTACGTTACAACCGATCCTTAAATAGAGATGGTCCATTATTTAGAGGACGATACAAAGCTATTTTAATTGAAGCTAACACTTATATACTAAAAGTAAGTCGCTATATTCATTTAAATCCTACTGAAGCAAAAGTTGTTGAGCATCCTGCCAATTTTAAATGGTCAAGTTATAATAATTATGTAGACGAAAAAAAATCCAATTGGATTCATACAACCTTCATTCTTGATTTTTTTGGCCATGCAAAAAATTATGCAGAATTTGTTTCTGAGGGGATTGATTCAGAAACAAAAAATTTTTATGACAAACCACAACTATCATCAGTTCTGGGTACTTCGAAATTCATCAATAAAAAAATAGAAAGTCTACATGATGATTACCAATTTGCGACTCAAGCAGATGTGAATCGCTTAAAAAAATTAATCAAAATTGAAGAGATTGCCAATCATGTTAGTCGTTATTTTGACATTTCTGTTTCTCAATTAAAAACAGCTAGGCAAAAAAATAACTTTCCTAGATTATTAGCTATGTATCTTGCTCGAGAAATGGCGCAGAGCTCACATCAAAAAATCTCTGACTATTTCACTGGTATAAAGCGCTTCAGCGTGAGCACAGCCTTGATAAGATGTAGATGTTTAATTGAAGATGATCCCAAGATAAAAATGCATTTTCTGAAACTTAAAAAAAATATTAGTGAAGAGTCATAACATTTCATCTGACCCCCTCATCTTTAGTGAAGAGTCATAACATTTCATCTGACCCCCTCATCTTTCCGCTGTGATATGCTCTGGCTTTTTTATTTGTATAGGAGTAAAAATATTTTGAGCTTTTATTTTAGGCTTATCGTGTGAGACGAATAGACTACGGTAATAACCAAATTTACTAACGCAAATATTTTTTTGCTGACAAAATGCTGTTTGTGATAATCCACTTTTTGCATGCTCCAAAACAAGCGCTTGCCACTCTTCTTTATTTTTAACGGGGTTGAATGTGTTATTCATCAAAGTGCTCCAAATTATGAGAGCACAGTTTGCAAAATTATTTTTAGTTTAAAAAGATGTAATTGGCGATACGTTTACATTCCAACTCTGAAACAGCTCTATTCTTAACTCGTTTTCATCATTAAATTGAATTGTTAATTTATTTTCATCCTGTTTACTTCTGTCTGGAGATGCCTCAAAAAGATAATTTCTTTGTTGACCACTGACAGAAAATAATTTCTGATACCCATAAGTAGGCACCTGCATTAAGAGCTCGCCACGCCTTGTTTCCCTAGTATCCATTTGTAATGCAACAGAATTGGCACACCGAAGATTAAGAACTATACAAGCCCTCCTATCTTCCACCACATCATCTTGATCATTAATAGAGGAAGCTTGAAATATGAGCGCATCCTTTTCGGCATGCGGGATAATTTTTAATCGAGTTTCAGGATTTATTTGAACGAATAATTCATCACACTCAATAGGTATTCGTGTTGAATCTTTCAATATATATATATATATTTTTGGGAAATTCATTTTGAATTTTCATATAACACCTTTTTTATGTATGGAACATGGAATGGGACAAATGAAATCTCATGACTTTTGCTTTGAAGCAAAGTCTGAAGATTTCATCTGACCCCGCCTCGCTCCTACTTTTTATGTTGTGCAATCGCAGTTTTAAATCCACTGCGATGTAATAGGACTGTGTTTGCTACATTTAATCCTATGATTTGCTTAGCAACTAACTCATGCAAGGAATGCTCTAGCGTACACATGCCTTTATCACCGCTAGTCTGCATGGCGGATTCCATGTGCGCCACCATATCTTGACGAATAAAATGGCGCATAGCAGTCGTCACTAACATGACTTCAAATGCAGCCACACGACCGCCTGCTAACTTCTTAACTAAGGTTTGACAAAGCACTGCTTGCAATGTTTCTGATAATAAACTGCGTACGTATGTTTTTTCTTCTGTAGGAAAAACATCAACAAAACGACTAATCGCAAGCTCTGCAGAACTCGCGTGCAACGTAGCAAGCACTAACTGGCCTGTTTCTGCAGCGGTTAATGCTAAACGCATCGTTTCTAAATCTCGCAGCTCACCAATTAATACCACATTCACATCTTGTCTCAACGCACCACGTAATGCCGTTGCGAAATTAGGTGTGTCACGCCCTACTTCCAATTGATGAAAAACACTTTGTTTAGGTTTGTAAGTAAACTCTATGGGATCTTCAATCGTCACAATACTGCAAGCACGAAACGCATTTATATAATCAATCATCGCTGCAAGCGTTGTGCTCTTACCTGAACCCGTTGCACCGGTTACTAAAATTAATCCATGCGACAAGGTTAATAATGATTTTAATATGATAGGCAAGCCCAAATCTTCAAACGCAGGAACAGCTTCTGGAATCACACGAAACACGGCTGCAACACCATGCATCTGATGTAATGCACTGACTCTGAAATTTCCTATATTAGGTATAGATAACCCCATTTCACAAATGAGATTTTTTTCAAATTCTTCTTGTTGTTCTTTTGACATCACGCTGTAAAGCAGCGTTTTGACATCTTCAGGAGAAATTTTTTCTGCGCCCTTCATACTCGCAAGCGAACCGTGTATACGCAACAAAGGAGCCAATCCTGGCAGCAAATGTAAATCTGAAGCACGCTGATCTACACTTGCCTTTAGCAGCTCTTCCATTTTCATAGATGCTCTCCTCAGGAATATTTTAGGATGTAGCCCGGATTGAGCGCTGCGAAAATCCGGGGTAGCAATGCCAGGAATCCCGGATTTTCGCAGCGCTCAATCCGGGCTACATTCTCTTTTTACCTTACTCATATTATGACATAACCAGCTGTTTACATGAAAAAAAGATGAACATCTTTTTTCAATTCTCACATTAATATTATTGCTTTTATTTCACAAATGATTATCATTCTCATTTGCAATATCAAAAATAAAACTCTTTTAGTATAGGTGTCCAAATGCAGACCAGAAGTACCACGCAGTTAATGAATGAGCATTTGCTAACAACACCTACACCAAAAAAACGAGCAAAAATATCGGTCTTCAGTTATTTTCAATTTGTTTACGTCATGATAAATAGTCTGCTCAACACCTATTACGACACATCGAATGAAATCACCGATACAGCAGAATTAGAACCTAATTTTTTAAACACGGCGTGGCAAGCCGCTATACCTGCACTCATACTCAGTCTCTATTTTAGCGTTTGTGTTGTTCTCTCGAAAAATGCTCAAAGCAAAAATTTCACTTGTGATAGCGAAGATAATGATAAAAAAATTCAAGCAAATACTCTAACACGTAAAAAACGCCTATTAGCTTACAGTTATTTTTTAGCTGAAATAAATAATAACTCTCAACCTCTTATTCTATTTTGCAAATTGGCTGGCATGAAAAAAATAACATCATGGGAATTTGCGCTAACTTATCTTGGCGTCACTGCATTAAGCGCTTTAGGTAGCACACAAGAATTATTAAATACCTTGGTTGCATTTAAAGAAGAAGATACCGGCATACAAGAGCGTACGCCTGTACGCCCTATTTGGAAAAAAGCACAATCTATTGCAAATTTACTCGGTACATTTTTAAAAACAACTTACTCAGTAGGAACATTTATTACGGATGAATGGAATTTAGAAAAATTTTTTTTAACAATTTCATGGCAAGGGTATGCTATTTCTCTTCCTCTTGCGATTTTTTTTGCATTATGCGAAAGCCTGTCTCACGCAGCAGAGAGCGATCATTTTCTTCGTACCAATGTATCAGACATTGAAACAGCGCAACCTACCATAACAACGACTAAACTCACTCGATTACAAAATGTATTATCTATAGGACATTTTGCTTCAGATGTTGCACAAGGCGTAGAACCTCCTTTATCGATAATTAAAAATTTTAATTTAGCTAATCAATCAAACGCAGTGAAAGGATTAACTTATAGTGCACTGGGGTTGTATAGTTTTTTTGGTAATGTTCAAGAATTAAAGAATACACGGCAAGCGTTTCAAGAAGAAAATGATGTTACGACTCAAATCAATTTCCCGCCACAATAGCACTGACTTCTGCGCATGACCTTTCTGCAATTCACAGAAAGGTCATTTTGTCAGTGTAGCTAGTCTTTATTAGCAATTATCATTTTTAGTGCTGCCATCAGGCATAATCGTGTTACAGAATTTTGCATTTGCTAAATTTGTTCCACGAGATCCTGCAAAATTTGCAAAAGCTACATTAGCCCCATCAAAATTAGAACCCGTTAAATCGGACTGCGAAAAATTAGATTCCACTAAATATGCGCCCGAAAAATTTACATGACGTGAATTTGAATTGGACAAATTCAACTTATAGCCTTGAGCATTACTCAAATTAGAACCTGTTAATGTGGCATTCGAATGATTAGGCCCAATTTCTGCACCGCTTAAATCGCATTCCATACATGAATTAGTTATCTTAAATTGCATAGAATCAATCGTGCTATAATGTGCATGCGCATGAGCCAATGTCACCATAGAACCTAACAATAGAGCCGATGCAACCAATATACTTTTTTTCATACTATCTCCTGAGGTTGATAAAAAAAAATTGCAGAGCTAGTATAGAAATCAACATATTTAAAATCTACTTATAATAATTTATCTGGAAAAATAAGATGATGCGATTTTTTAAATTTGTAGGTGAAGCCATAAAGAAAAATAAAATTAATACAGTATCACTGCAAATCCTGATACCCAACGATGAAAATTTGCGTAATATCAAGCAGTCTTTCTTCTTTCAAAAGCCCGTTGCACAGACTCCCTTAAAAAATAACACTCCCTCAAATGAGTTACCCACAAAACTCACAAACAAATAATCTAATCTATTGATTATTAACATCTTATTTTTAAATACCGCTAGATTTTAAACCTCGTTACGTCATATATATGATTAAATTAGATACAATATATGAATAGAATGTATAAATACATGCTAAACTTAATAGACATAGTACTCAGAATTAGGATTTATTATGGCCAACACCCGCAATGACGACCTTCATTACGCCGCAGAGCATGGCAGTGTTGTTTCTTGTTTAGCACTGATATCAGACGGTGCTGACGTTAATAAAAGAAGCGATGCTGGCCTAGGAAATAGCCCGCTTTATATTGCGACGTTAGCGGGGAAAACGGGTGTCATGGAATTATTATTAGAAGAGAAAGCAGAAATTAATCTTTCTAATAGCCAAGGAAACAAAGCCATACATGCTGCTGTGTTAGGAAATCAAGAAGGTGCGCTTCTCTCATTGTACGAACAAGGTGCTGACTTAGATGCACAAAATGATATGAAACAAACCGCATTATTTATCGCTGTAAAAAATAATAATTTAAATCTTGCCATTTTGCTTTTAAAAATGGGTGCTAATGTCAACATCCCAGATAGTCATGGTGTCACACCATTACATATAGCAGCTAAAAATAATCATATAGAAATGATTAATGTACTTTTACAATTCCACGCTGATTGCAATGCCCTTACTAAAAGAAGCAGAAAAAAACCTATAGAACTGACAGAGGATGAGACAGCTATTGCACTTTTAACTCATCCATTAGCGGCCACTTCTGAACAAGTCAACGCAAGCAACAATATGAATCGTTTACTGACCGCCATGAGTGAGATTAGGAATGAGAATCTACTAAAAGTTAACAAGCTGTATCAAGTGAATATGCACAATGCTATATCACCTGCTGTTGTATTTAAAAAATCTGGCATCAGTGAATTAGAAGCGCCTAAAGCAATTTATATAGAAGCCATTCATGAAATTTTTCAGGAACATGAACAAATATCGGAGGACGAACGCGAACATCTTCTATTTAATATTAATAATATAGCAGAGCGTGAAGACATAGAATGTTATTTTGATCTTCACAAGAGTGAAGAAAAAAAATTCCTTACAGATATAGTCAGTATATTAGGAAAAAATAGTGCGTTAAAAAAAAGACTACGCAAACAAATTAAAGATGAAACTGTGTTAGATGATTTCAAAACGACTTGCAGACAAAAGGAAATTGATACCCTTCATGTAGGTGGTGTTTATGGAAGAGCTTGTGTTTGGGATGCAGCTCGTCAACTAGGGAAACAGATTTATGCAAAACAGTTAGGTGATAAACATCCTAATATTCGTTATGTCGATAATGAAAATGATTTTCAATTTGAAAATGTTTTTATTGATACGAATATTGCTGAAGGTTTTTTTGAACCCGATAGTATCACCTTTCAAGAGTACGTATTATTCCCTCAAGCCTATGATCCTCACATTCTTATGAATTTAACGACGCCAGGTACTGTAGAACAATTTGAAGATGCAAACAAAGAAAGCGTAGGATATACGTATGATGAAAATTATTCAGAAATAAACAATCCTAGAAATCACAAAAAAATGTTTAATATTATTTCTGCTTTTTTATTTGATAATCCCTATCAGAGTCATTCTAACACAACCGTTAGATCACAAAGTTTATTTAGTCATAGCCAAGCCGCCGCTGCAAGTGCTGCCTCTGCTGCTAGTTCCTCTAACTCTATTCAAAAAAAACAAAAAAAATAAATAACTAATAGTGAAATCATCCAGCATATTAGTGTATATTTCTCGCAATGAGTCAAATCACTCTATCATTCAGGATGATAATGCACCATGTCCAAACCTTTACTTCAACAACTGTCGTTAGATCAGCTTGTACGCGGTAAATACCAGCCTAGGCGGCATTTTGATGCTGAACAATTGCAAGAGCTTGCCGAATCCATTAAAACAACTAACGGCCTCTTACAACCCATAGTCGTTCGCCCATTAAAAGACGGTAAATTTGAAATTGTGGCAGGTGAACGTCGCTGGCGTGCCGCACAACTTGCAGGTTTAAGCCTAGTGAGCTGCTTAGTCAGTCACTACAGTGATGAACAAGCTTTACAAGCCTCTATTATTGAAAATATTAATCGCGCGGATTTAAATCCCATAGAAGAAGCACAAGCCTACCAACGCCTTATTGATGAATTTCATTATCTACATGATGAAGTCGCAGCGACTGTTGGAAAATCACGCACCAAAATCACCAATGCATTGCGCTTATTGAAATTAGACAAACGCGTACAAGACTTATTAATTACAGGTCAACTTTCTGAAGGCCACGGAAAAATTCTTGCGGGATTACCCCTGCAATTACAATTAGAACTCGCAGAACGCATATTACAAAAAAAATGGAGCGTAAGAAAGCTGGAAACGGAAGCCAAAAAACTGCAAACGCATACAAATACAGAAAGTCGTTACAGTGACCCTAATATGAAACAACTAGAAACCGCATTAACCAACCACGTAGGCAATCGAGTACAAATTGATTGTGAAGAACGCGGCGGCGGGTATGTAAAAATCCGTTTTAACAATGTGGATGAGTTAGAAGGGCATTTTGAAAGAATAGGCTTCAAATACGAAGATTGAGCAACATGTAGCCCGGACAAAGCGCAGCGTGTCCGGGAAGATATGAGGCAAACCCCGCGGACACGGCGTTGCATGCCTTTGTCCACGCTACACACCGAGCATCGTTTTTTTCTTATATTTACGCTATCATATGCACAACTATTCATCTGCATGAGAATCGAATGATTAATTTAACTTTAAAAGAACTCGCTACAGAATTGGACTTGCCCATTCCTTCTGTTAATCCCTCTTTCGAAGGCATTAGCATAGACACCCGCACACTGAATAAAGGCAACTTATACATTGCACTTAAAGGTGAGAATTTCGATGGCCATCATTTTGTTACACAAGCTGGTCAATTAGGAGCAAGTGCAGCACTGGTTGAACACAACACAGATGCGTCTCTACCTCAACTCCTGGTCAAAGACACCATAGCAGCACTGGGAAAAATAGGTGCAAACTGGCGTAATCGTTTTTCGTTACCGCTGATTGCAGTCACTGGCAGCAATGGCAAAACCACTTTAAAAAATATGATTGCCTCTATTCTCACTGCAGAATGTCTGGGCAATGCACACCAAGTGTTTGCAACAGCAGGCAACTTTAATAATCATATAGGGTTACCGCTCACTTTATGCCGCCTCAATGAAAATCATAAATACGGCGTCCTTGAAATGGGCATGAATCATTTCAATGAAATTGCTTATCTCACCCAATTGGCTAAACCCCATGTTGCTGTCATCAATAATGCCGCCGCTGCACATCTTGAAGGTGTGGGTGGAGATATTGATGGAGTCGCTAAAGCAAAAGGTGAAATATTTTTAGGTTTACAAAAAAATGGCGTAGCTGTCCTTAATAAAGATGATCCCTTTTTTAAATATTGGTGCAGCTTAGTCACTGATCATAAACGCATAAGTTTTGGCTTAAATAATAGCTCTGATGTCACTGCCACCATCATTACTCAAACAGCTAACGGACAACATATACTCTTACAAACACCTGCCGGAAAAATGGATGTCACCCTCCCCTTCATAGGTGAACATAATGTGATGAACGCATTAGCAGCAACTGCCGCAACACTTGCGTTAAACATTGATTTACACACTATAAAAATAGGGCTAGAAACAGTTCAAGCAGCGCCAGGCAGAATGAATCAACATATGTTACCAAATGGTTTACGCGTCATAGATGATACCTACAATGCAAATCCATTTTCACTGGATGCAGCGTTAAATGCGTTATCCATTTTTGCTGGTAAAAAAATCTTAGTGTTAGGAGACATGAAAGAACTGGGTCCTGATGCACAAGCACTGCATACACAAGCAGGAAAAAATGCACGCGCTGCTGGCATAGATCACTTGTTTACTTACGGAGAGTTATCCTCTGCAACGAGCTCTAGCTTTGGTGAACATGCTCAGCATTTTACAGATCACGAAAAATTATTACATGCGTTAAAACCTCATCTTCAATCTGATGCTACTGTACTTGTCAAAGGCTCTCGTTCAATGAAAATGGAAAACATTGTTTCCGGATTAATTGCAAAGCAGCCGCTGATACGAAATTAAAACTATAAATCACGAACCACTGGAGTGAAGTTTATGGCAGTCAAAACACCCATTACAGTTGCATATGGCGACGGAATTGGGCCAGAAATTATGGCAGCAACACTTAAAATTTTAGTTGCAGCAAAAGCCAATATAGAACCTGAGATAATAGAAATTGGTGAGAAAGTTTACTTACAAGGATTTACGTCAGGTATACCTGATTCTGCATGGGAATCTTTAAAACGCACCAAAGTCTTACTAAAAGGCCCCATTACAACACCGCAAGGCGGCGGCTATAAAAGCTTGAATGTCACTTTGCGAAAAACACTAAGCTTGTATGCGAACGTTCGTCCCTGCAAAGCATATTCTCCTTACATACGCACCAATCATCCGTTAATGGATTTAGTGATAGTGCGTGAAAACGAAGAAGGCACTTATGCCGGTATAGAACACAGACAAACAGATGAAATGTATCAATGTTTGAAGTTAGTCACACGACCTGGCTGCGAACGCATAGTGCATTATGCATTTGAATATGCGCGTAAATTTAATCGCAAAAAAGTGACGTGCTTAACCAAAGACAACATTATGAAAATGACGGATGGAATTTTTCATCAAGTCTTTAATGAAATTTCTGCTGAATATCCTGACATTAAAACAGAACATTTAATTATTGATATAGGCACTGCATTAGTTGCAGCAGAGCCTGAACGTTTTGATGTTATCGTTACCTCTAATTTATACGGTGATATTCTTTCAGATGTTGCAGCACAAATTGCAGGCTCAGTCGGTTTAGCAGGCTCTGCGAATGTAGGTAATGAAATGGCGATGTTTGAAGCCATACATGGTTCTGCTCCTGATATTGCAGGGAAAAAAATTGCAAATCCTTCAGGCCTATTAAACGGTGCCATACAAATGTTAATTCATATTAATCAGCCTGACACTGCTGCATTAATTGAAAATGCTTGGTTAACAACATTGGAAGATGGAATACACACAGCTGATATTTATTCCCCTGAACACAGCAAAAAGAAAGTGAACACAGATGAATTTGCAGACGCTGTCATCGCAAATTTAGGCAAAAATCCAAAACACTTCAAAGTCGTAGCCTACAAAAATGATGTTCAACCCAAAATCGCCTGTTATGGTGAAATCAAAAAACCAAAAGCAAAAAAAGAATTAGTCGGTATTGATATTTTCATCGATAACTTAAATTTCACCCCCGAAGAACTCGGTGAAAAAATTTCTAAAATGAATAGCCCTATGAAATTAATTACGATTACGAGTCGTGGTTTAAAAATATGGCCTAATTGCATGATACAAGCACCTTATGCAAATCATTGCAGCTGTCGTTTTCAATCCAGTGATGATTTAAAAAATATTAAAGCGATTTCACATGCGGATATTATTGCATTGCTGCAACAATTTGAGGCCTTAGGATTTGATGTCATTAAAACAGAAAATCTTTATACCTATGACGGTAAAGTTGGATTTTCTTTAGCGCAAGGACAGTAGGCCATTAGTGTTTTATTTATTCTTTGTGACTTGCCCGCACCAATCTATCACGAATCGCATCCCAACTTGAATCTTCGGGAGGCGTTTCGATGATGATTTCGCGAAAATCTCTTTTATCTAAATCACGCAAAGTTTGATAGAGATCGTGAGCATATGACAATGGGTTATTAGGCATCATAATCCATTCAACGTCATCTTGAGGGAGTGGGCACATACTGTAAGTGAGTATGGCAATAGGCAAATCTTTATGACGTAATTCATTTAAAAAATGCGGAATAACCAGTGATTTCATCAAACGCATTTTAGTTCGCGGCGCATAATGTGAGGCCATGGAACCCGATACTCTAGGTGAGTTTTTTCTTAATGCAGTAATAATTTCTTCATTCAAAATCGATTCGATTTGGTGAGCAGTAATCATGCCTGGGCGCAAGATGACAGGATAGCCTCTACTGACATCAATAATAGTCGATTCCACCCCTACTTCGCATTGGCCGCCATCCAGAATAAAATCAACTTGATCCCCTAATTCTTCGCGTACTGCAGCTGCAGTCGTGGGGCTCAAGCGTCCAAAAAGATTTGCAGAAGGCGCAGCAACGCCGCCGCCAAATGCTCGCAACAAGGCTTCCGCAATAGGATGAGCAGGAACACGCACCGCTATGGTATCTTGCTTACCCGTAATTAAATCGCTGACATGGGGTGCTTTTTTGAAAATAAGCGTCATGGGCCCAGGCCATAAAGCCAGCCCTAACTGCATGGCAAAGTCAGGAATCTCGCTAACCCATTCAGGCAATTGCTCTATATCTGCTAGGTGTACAATAAGAGGATGATCAATAGGACGCTGCTTAACAGTGAAAATTTTAAGTAAGGCTTCAGGATTACTCGCATCCGCCCCCAGACCATAGACAGTCTCGGTAGGCAAAGCAATTAGCCCGCCTTTGCGTAAAATTTCGACCGCTTTCATCAAATCTGATTGAATAATCATATTCGCATACGTCTTTGACTAAAGAGGTTATTTTCCTCCACTCTGCGTCTAGATACAAGTAAAGCCTTTCGTATTTGAATGATTTTCGGTAATATATCGACCATGGAACCCATAGAGCAAGAACAAATTACTGAAGAACCTGCCCATCTTGCCCTTATTCGGGGGCATGCACTCACCGTCATGCCTAAAGATTTATATATCCCGCCTGATGCAATGGAAGTTTTTCTAGAAGCCTTTGAGGGGCCCTTAGATCTATTACTTTACCTCATAAAAAAACAAAATCTCGATATACTCGACATTCCTATTGCTGAAGTCACCCGGCAATATATGAATTATGTAGAACTCATGAAAGATGTTTCGCTAGAACTTGCCGCTGAATACTTGGTAATGGCAGCGATACTTGCAGAAATCAAATCTCGCATGCTGCTTCCACGCTCGGAAGATACCTCTGCTGAAGAAGAAGATCCTCGTGCAGAGTTGATACGTCGCTTACAAGAATACGAACGCTTTAAAAAAGCGGCTGAAGATATCGATAGATTACCCCGTATAGGCCGAGATACCTTTATCGCTAACGCCGAAACAGATGACATGGTCTTTGATAAACCTCTGCCTAACATTCATCTTAAAGAATTATTGTTAGCATTAGCCGATGTTTTACGCCGTACAGAGCTTAACGCAAGCCATAACATTCAAATGGAAACTATGTCCATACGTGAGCGCATGACTAACATCTTAGAGGCTCTGCAGGGTCAAGATTTCACCGTGTTATCAACTCTATTTAATCCCAAAGAAGGCCGTTTAGGGATAGTCGTCACCTTTCTCGCGATGCTGGAATTATTGAAGCATAACATGATTGAGTTTGTTCAAACCTCTGCGTTTGGCCCTATCCATTTGAAAGCTGTGGCCTAACTCAAAATTTCAGATGTCTATGAGTATATTTAATAACAGCCTCTTTATCTTTCAATGCTAATTTACCGATAGAATCTATTATTATCCTTTGATCTAAAGTGAAAATCTTTTGCCTTACTATCGATTCAGCATGCAAGCCTGCGGACTCTAAATCAATAATTTTATGATCGCCATGCCACTGGCTATGCTTAGCACTCGTTACCATCAACAAAGTAATATGCTTTGTTTGTTTTTGAAAATCCTCAGTGCTTAACACCACTGCTGGACGTCTTTTAGCTTGGCTTGCATCGGTGAATGGAAATGGTACGACAACCACAGAAAAAGGTTTATAAGTCTCCATAAGCGTCATCATCCTCAACCGAAGACCATTCAGATAAGGTGGTGCCTAATGCCTTGTGGTATTCATACTCAAAAGCTTGGATCTTACGCAACACGATATTTCCATCCTTAAGTTCAAAGCCAATCTTATCGCCAGGGTGTAAATCTAATTTTTTACGCACCTCAGCAGGAATAGTTGCCTGACCTTTTTGCGTGATAGTGGACATGTTCATATCATTACCCCTTACAGTATTACTTTATTACTTCATTATAGTACTAAATGCTTAAATTATCCATCTTAAAAACGCTTTCTCCTGAAACCCATTTCTGTTAAAATTAAGCCAGTTTTTATATGAGCCTTTTTCCATGACTATGAACCCTGAACAACTGCAACGTATATTCGAAGCCGCCATTATGGTTGCCGGCAGACCTCTCACAGTAGCTGATTTACAAAAGCTATTTGATGAACCCGAACAGCCTAGCACCCAAGAAATCCGTAGTTTGCTGCAAGCCATGCAGCAGCAATATTCAGATCGCGGCATAGAATTACGTGAAGTGGCCAGCGGTTATCAGTTTCAAGCCAAAATGGATTTAAGCCCTTGGTTAGGTAGATTATGGGACGAACGCGCTCCACGTTACTCACGAGCCGTGCTCGAAACCATCGCATTAATTGCTTATCGCCAACCTATTACACGCGCTGAAATTGAAGAAATCCGCGGTGTAGCAGTGAGTACACACATCACTAAAACTTTATTAGAACGTGAATGGATACGTGTCATCGGTCATAAAGATGTGCCTGGCAAACCAGCACTTTATGGCACGACTAAAGCGTTATTGGATCATTTGAATTTAAAAAGTTTAACCGAACTTCCTACCTTGGCTGAGCTGAGCAACATGGAAAGCCAAGAAGAAAAACTTCAAATCCAACTTGAATTAGCCAGCACTGAAGCGAATGATGAGTTTATTGATGAGTTTATTGAAGCAACCGAAGAAGAAACACTAAACCTTAGCGAAGAACCTAACACAGAACAATCATCCCAGCCTGACGAGCAAGTTGAAACTTCTACTGAACTAACCTAACCCAAACAAATGTTAGATGGATTACAAGCTTGCCTCGTAATCCATCTAACAAATTTTCCAGCATTTTATTACAGGGTTCCCCCCATGAGCGAAAAAATACAAAAAGTACTAGCTGCCGCTGGATTAGGCTCACGTCGTCAAATCGAAGTATGGATACAAGAAGGCCGCATTAAAGTTGATGGCAGCTTAGCCAAACTAGGCGATCGCATTACCGAAGAACAAACCGTTGCAGTCGATGGCCGCGAAATACAACTGGTAAAAAGCCAATCCCAAAAATGCCGCGTATTACTTTATCATAAACCTGAAGGCGAAATTTGTTCTCACTCCGATCCTGAGAAACGCCCTACCGTGTTTGATCGCTTGCCTTTAATTCGTAATGGCCGCTGGATCTCCGTAGGTCGCTTAGACTTCAACACCTCGGGCGTATTGTTGCTGACTAACGATGGCGAATTAGCCAATCGATTAATGCATCCTTCAGCAGAAATTGAACGTGAATACGCTGTACGTGTTCAAGGTGAAGTGACTCCTGCTATGCTCACTAAAATGAAAAAAGGTGTAGAGCTAAATGATGGCTTAGCACATTTCGATGAAATTACTGACGCGGGCGGCGAAGGCACCAATCGCTGGTATCACGTTATCGTCAGAGAAGGCCGCAACCGTTTAGTGCGTCGTCTTTGGGAAGCTATGGATGTACGCGTTAGTCGTTTAATTCGCATACGTTTTGGTTCTATCACTTTACCACGCAGCATCAAACGCGGACGCTGGGAAGAAATGAACCGTGATGGCATAGATGAACTCAAACAAATGGCGGGATTATAAAAAAATATCATGTATTGGATGTAACCTGGATTGAGTACAACGAAAATCTGGGTTAAGTTTCAAGGATCCCCGCCAAAAAAATTACCCCATATCTCAGGCAATTTATGATTGACGTTAATAATTTTACTGCCATGACAGTAATTTCCGCCATTTTTCTCCATATAGCCTTATGAATCAATGCAAAACCAATTATTTTACCGCTAAAGCAGCAATAATTAGTAATTCGTTCTAAAATTTTTTGAATTTCCCTTTAAATTATCTATAATTACTGCTATAACAGTAATTATAGTCGGAGAAATTGCCATGACCTCAGAAAACATTGCGAGAACAGTACGGTATTTCCGCAAACAAAGCGGGATCACCCAGCTAGCATTAGCACAATTAGCCGGTGTAGGTAAAACCGTGGTATTTGATATTGAAAAAGCCAAAACAACAGTACAACTAGATAGTTTATTGAAAGTGTTAGCTGTCTTAAACATTAAATTAACACTAGAGACGCCATACGCTCTACCAGCGGAGAATAAAACATGAGAAGAGCGAATGTATTCGTTAATAAAATCAGTGCAGGGATATTAGAGGAACTAGGAGTCAACCACTTTCGCTTTCACTATCATGAAAATTATCAAGGCGCACCCGTTTCACTTACCATGCCAATAAAAAATAACAGTTATGAATTTCATGAATTTCCATCTTTTTTTGAAGGATTATTGCCAGAAGGTATTTTACTTGAAGGACTGTTACGCAAATATAAATTCGATAAAAATGATTACTTCGGACAATTGTTACAAGTCGGTCATGATGTCATAGGCGCTATAACAATTGAGGAAATGCGATGAAACGCTGTCCCATTACCTATGATGTGATTAAAGAAGATGAATCTTATTCACAGCGTGGCTTACATTTATTATCTCCAACACTATTACAACTTAAACAATTAGAGTATAGCGCAGCTGAACAACGCAGTGAGGCGATAGCCCGTGCTGGCAAAATGTCTATTCAAGGTGTACAAGTTAAATTAAGCGCGCAATTAAAAGTAAAAGAAGGTTGTTTTGAGTTTGTTGATCAACGTGGTCACTACATTTTAAAACCACAAAGTCAGTTTTATCCTGAGCTTCCAGAAAATGAGGCTATCACAATGACACTCGCTGCATCCATAGGCATAGATGTTCCTATACACGGATTAGTGTATGCAAAAGATGGCAGCATGACATATTTCATTAAACGATTTGATCGTTATGGTCACGATAACAAATTAGCTGTTGAAGATTTCGCGCAATTATCACAAAGCACTCGCGATACCAAATATAATAGCTCTATGGAAAAAGTCGTAAAAGTTATTAATGATTTTTGTAGTTTTCCGAAAATTGAAGCGATGAAATTATTACGTCTTACTTTGTTTAACTATTTAATTGGCAATGAAGATATGCATTTAAAAAATTTTTCGCTCATCACACGTGAACAAAAAATTTTAATGTCGCCAGCCTATGATTTATTAAACACAACAATCGCACAAAAAAATACAAAAGAAGAATTAGCCTTACCCTTAAATGGAAAGAAAAATAACATTAAATCCACGGATTTTTTAATATATTTTGCACAGCATAAATTAGATTTAAATAAAAAAGTCATAGCTGATATATTACAAGACATAGAAAAAGCATTGCCAACCTGGAAAGAGCTTATTCATCATAGTTTTCTTTCAGCAGAAATGAAAAAAAAATACTTGCAATTACTCAATGAACGAACAGAAAAACTTTTCAATACAAACATAGGGTGAAACCATGTCTTTAAAATCCAACATATTATTTATACTTCTTATTTTGACAACCACTACAGCCATTGCACAAGATAATTTAATTTTTGCAATTGATGTGATTCGACATGGCGATAGAACACCTATAAAAAATATTCCTAAAGCGCATCAATGGACTACAGGGTCAGGACAATTAACTGCTACAGGCATGCAACAAGAATATAAACTCGGCAGCAAGCTAAGAAAAATTTACGTTGATCAATATCATTTACTGCCCGCTCACTACGAGACAAAAACATTATATGTGCGTTCTACCGATGCAGATAGAACACTCATGAGCGCACAATCTTTTTTAATGGGTTTATATCCATTAGGTACGGGTCCTTATTTACCAGACTCTACAGATGCCGCATTACCTAGCGCCGCTCAACCCATACCTATACATACGATAAAAGAAGAAAATGATAGTTTACTCATCCCTAAAACAGATAAAGCAAAATTTAAAAATTTATTAAAACAATATGTTTTTTCTACTGCTGAATGGAAAACAAAAAATGAGGAGTTAAAACCTCACTATGATAAGTGGAGTCAAGCAACTGGAATAAACATTACTGATCTCTATCAACTTAAATCACTCAGCGATACATTATACATAGACCAACTCTACCACTACCCTCTTCCAGTTGGACTAAGTGATGAAGATGCACAAACTATAATTAATGCAGGCCGCTGGGTATTTGTCACCACATTCAAATCACCAGAAATAGGTAGAATCACCGGAAATGAATTACTAAAAGTGATCGCTAAGAATTTACGAAAAGCAAGCCAACAAAAAACTTCATTAAAATATATTTTGTTTTCTGCTCATGACAGCACCTTATTAAGTCAACTGAGCGCATTGGGCGTACCAGCTTCTACCACACCACCCTATGCATCCGATTTAAATTTTTCACTATTTGATACAGGTAACCAACATTACATAGTTAAAATAAAATATAACGACCAAGACGTATTAATACCTGGATGTGATAATAAAACTTGTACCCTAGAACAATTTTTAGGGTTGGGGAATTTATAATTTATCTTTCAAAGCAAAAATAAAATCTAAAGCCTCTCGCGGTGTGAGTGTGTCAGGATCTAAATCATTTAACATATCCAACACAGGATGATTTATTTTTTGTTGAGCGAATAAATCAGCTTGTTGTGGTTTGCCAGAATTTTGTTGTGATTGATTTTCTAAAACACGCAATTTTTGTTTAGCTTGCAATATCACTTGCATAGGTACACCCGCTAATTGCGCGACTTGAATTCCGTAACTTTGATTCGCAGGACCTGCTTGTACAGTATGTAAAAATACAATTTTATCATTATGCTCAGTTGCATCAAGATGTACATTTTGCACCGCAGAAAATTGTTCTGCTAACACAGTCAATTCAAAATAATGCGTTGCAAATAATGTAAGCGCTTTAACTTTCTGCGCGAGATATTCTGCACTCGCCCACGCAAGTGACAAACCATCAAAGGTACTTGTTCCTCTGCCCACTTCATCCATTAACACTAAACTATTCGCTGTGGCATTATGTAAAATATTTGCAGTCTCTGTCATTTCAACCATAAACGTTGAACGTCCGCTTGCTAAATCATCTGCTGCACCTATGCGCGTAAATATTCTATCTATGGGACCTATGCTCGCTGCACGTGCAGGAACAAAACTCCCTATATGCGCCATCAAAATAATTAATGCAATTTGCCGCATATACGTAGACTTACCACCCATGTTGGGGCCTGTAATAATCAACATCCGCTGCTGTGTATCAAGATGCACATCATTAGGCACAAACGGTTTTTGTAAAACAGATTCCACCACTAAATGACGCCCTGCAGTGATATGAATTTGTGTTTGCGCCACAAATTGCGGACAACATAACTCTAAAGCATCTGCACGTTCTGCTAGATTAGCTAATACATCTATTTCAGCAATAGCGCGTGCACAAGTTTGTAATGGGATTAATTCTGTGAGAATTTTTTCTAACAAATCATCATATAATTCTTTTTCACGCGCGAGCGCTTTATCACGACTGCTTAAGGCTTTATCTTCAAATACTTTTAATTCTGGTGTGATAAATCGTTCTGCATTTTTAAGGGTTTGCCTGCGTATATAATCTGCGGGAACCTCTTGCGCTTGCAACCGACTGATCTCGATGTAATAACCATGTACGCGATTGTAACCCACTTTTAACGTTGAAAATCCAGTGCGCTTTTTTTCTTGTTCTTCTAATTCCATTAAAAAACTCCCAGCATTTTCACTGAGATCTAATAACTCATCTAACTCATTATCATAACCACGCGCAATCACACCCCCATCACGTATCACCATAGGCGGATTTTCTACTATGGCTTGTTGTAATAGTCCTGCTAATTTTGGAAATTCATGCATTTCATGAATTAATTTTTGCAGTAAAGGTGCAGATGCAGATGTGATATGTTGTTTCAATGCGGGTAATACATAAAGTGTATCTCGCAATTGCGCAAGATCACGCGGACGCGCTGTTTTTAGTGCGATGCGTGCAAGTATACGTTCAAGATCAAAAATATTTTTTAAGTGATTTTGTAAAACAAAATAGTGTCTGTTTTCTAATAAATTCGAAATACTTTTTTGACGTTCACACAATGTTTGGTGATGACACACAGGACGGTTTAACCAACGTTTTAATAAACGACTGCCCATGCTAGTCGATGTGCGATCTAACACTGAAATTAACGTATTTTCTTTACCGCCAGCAAGATTTGTCACTAACTCTAAATTACGTCGTGTTGCCGCATCTAAAATAACACTTTCTTCTCTACGCTCAGCATACACTGCACGTATATGCGGTAATGCAGTACGCTGCGTATCTTTTAAATATTGCAACAAACAGCCTGCAGCAGAAATTGCAGTTGTCATATCTGCACATCCAAATCCAGAAAGATCATGTGTTTGCATTTGTTGATTTAACAAACGCACAGCTGTTTCATAATCAAATTCCCATTGCGGGCGACGACGTATTCCAGATTTTGTATCACGCAAAAAAGAATTTTCATATTCTTCATTGATGAGTAATTCAGTGGGTTTTAAACGTTCTAATTCACTTTGTAATGCTTCTTGTCCACGCACTTCTAATAAATTAAATCGTCCGCTGCTCACATCCAACGTTGCAATACCAAAACAATCTTGATGACAATGCAAAGCCGCTAATAAATTATCTTGGTCACCTTCTAGAAATGCTGTATCACTCACTGTACCTGGCGTTAAAATTCTAGCAACTTGACGTTCAACAGGCCCTATGCTGGTTTTAGGGTCTCCCACTTGTTCGCATACAGCGATGGAGTGTCCAGCGCGTAATAGTTTTGCCATGTAATTTTCTGCAGCATGATAAGGCACCCCCGCCATAGGAATAGGATTGCCGCCAGACTGTCCGCGCGCAGTGAGAGTAATATCTAAAATGTGTGCCGCTTTTTTAGCGTCATCAAAAAACAATTCGTAAAAATCACCCATGCGATAAAATAACAGTGTGTTGGGGTGCTCTGCTTTAATGCGCAAATATTGCTGCATCATAGGTGTGTGTTTTGTGACAGCGTCTAACATATCTGACATACGGGAGCCTTTTATTTTTTTATCCCCTCCCCTCTAGCGCTTTTTGCTGGAGGGGAGGGTTAGGGAGGGGAGGTTAAAATTAGACACCCTCCTCTCCCCAACCCTCTCCTCCCACCAACAGCGTGGGAAGAGAGGGGGCTAAAATGGAATATATTTTGGTAGAAAATTGTAATCTAAGATCACGAAAATGTAGAATGGTTTATTACACCCCCAACCACAGGTAATCGCCATGCTGGATCAACTTGCTCTAGAAGTAGGAAATCATCTCAAAAAACACAGCCTGATACTCACCACAGCTGAATCGTGTACGGGTGGAGGTGTTGCTTACCACATCACAGATATTCCTGGCAGTTCTACGTGGTTTGATCGCGGCTTTGTTACGTATAGCAATAGCGCAAAAATACAAATGCTAAGCGTTCCATCATCAACACTGGATACTTATGGCGCAGTCAGCGAAGAAACCGCTCGCGCTATGGCAGAAGGCGCATTACAACACAGCAACGCGGACGTCAGTGTAGCCATTACCGGCATAGCAGGCCCTGATGGCGGCACCACTGACAAACCAGTCGGTACAGTTTGGTTTGCATGGGCGTATAAAAATAAACCCACCCTAGCAGTATTAAAAAACTTTTCAGGAAATCGTGAGGAAATTAGAAAAAAATCAATCGAAGTGGCATTGCGAGGAATATTAGAAATCCCGGGAGCAAAATAAACTCCCGGGAAACAAGCGATTACCTAGTCAATGCTTGAGCTTCGCCTTTTTCTTGTTGATCTAGAAGATCAGCATTTAACTCTGCATCCAGAGTAGCTGGCTTCTTCGCAAACAAGCTGTATAAACCTAAACCTGCTGCACGAACTAAACCTGGACCAAAAGTACGAACTGCTGCTTTCTCACAGTCATTCACTTCAGTCACATCACGTGAACAAAGTGTATTAACACCCAAATAAATTGCTTCAGCTGCTTCAGCCGCTAAAGCATCTACACCTAATCTTGTCGCTACATTTTTTACGCTAGCCCAATCCGCTTTTGGCAGAGTTGCACCCATATAAGCAGCACGTGCTAGGTTCGCTAATTGCAAACCTACGAATGGAGTCATACCAATCCAATGAGTATCTGTATAATTCACTACATTACTGACTTCCGCGGATAACTTAGCAGCTTCATTGAGACCAAATGCAGCGCCTGCAGCAACTGTCAAAAATGCGGTTTCTTCAGCAACTAATTGTGTATTTGATTTACGATTCAACATTTTTCCATATTCCTTTTGAATTAAGTGACTTTAAATATAATATTCCTAGCACCAGTTTTCCCTGGTATTATATTCATCTTGTTCTTTCTGCGTTTGGCATTCTAATTGCTACAACCTTAAAGAAACCTTAAGAAACTTTTAAGAAACCTAACTTTCCTTTGCTTGCCATTAGCTATCGCAATAATACATGTGCCATAATCAAAAAAATACCCTGCTCGCTACCATTAAATTTATTTAAAGAGGAATTTCCAGATGGATGATAACAAAAAGAAAGCATTAAACGCGGCGCTCAGTCAAATTGAAAAACAATTCGGCAAAGGCTCTGTCATGTGCTTAGGTGATTCAACAACAGATCGTGACATTGAAGCTATTTCAACCGGCTCACTCACCTTAGATATTGCTTTAGGGATAGGCGGACTTCCTAAAGGCCGTATCGTTGAAATTTATGGACCTGAGTCCTCAGGTAAAACAACATTAACGTTACAAGTGATTGCTCAATGCCAACGCGCAGGCGGTACAGCAGCATTTATAGACGCAGAACATGCACTAGATCCTGGTTACGCTAAACGACTGGGCGTTAAAGTCGATGAATTATTGATCTCCCAACCTGATACAGGCGAACAAGCGCTGGAAATCGCTGACATGTTAGTGCGTTCAAGCGCCGTTGATATAGTCATTGTTGACTCCGTTGCAGCCTTAACACCTAAAGCTGAAATTGAAGGCGAAATGGGCGATTCTCATATGGGTTTACAAGCACGCTTGATGTCACAAGCTTTACGTAAGTTAACCGCAAATATCAAACGTTCAAATACCTTAGTGATATTTATCAACCAAATTCGTATGAAAATTGGCGTGATGTTTGGCAATCCTGAAACCACGACTGGCGGTAATGCATTAAAGTTTTATGCTTCAGTCCGTTTAGATATACGCCGCATAGGTGCTGTTAAAAACGGTGATGAAATTGTAGGCAGCGAAACCCGCGTGAAAGTTGTCAAAAATAAAGTCGCACCTCCTTTCAAACAAGCTGAATTTGAAATCCTATACAATGAAGGGATTTCACGCGAAGGTGAAATTATCGATCTAGGCGTATCGCAAGGCCTTATCGACAAATCCGGTTCATGGTTCAGCTGTCAGGGTCAAAAAATTGGTCAAGGCAAAGACAACGCTCGTCTTTATTTAAAAGAACATCCTGAATTAGCAAACGAACTGGATGCTAAAATTCGCGCCGCTCTTTTAAAACCCGCATCAAAAATGGCCGCTGATGCAGCTGCGCTATTAGTCGACGCTGAAGAGGAAGTCACTGCCTGAGTACGTTAATTGAAGCACGCCGCACAGCATTTAACTTGCTGGCGCGGCGTGAACATTCAGAATTCGAATTAAGCCGTAAACTCCGCACTAAAGGTTACTCTGACCAAGACATTCAAACCGTCATGCTAGCCTTAATTAAAGAGGGTTTATTAAGCAATACACGCTTTGTCGAAAGCTATGTTTTCCATAGACGCAATAAAGGCTATGGCCCTTTACGCATACAAGCAGAGCTGACTACACGCGGTATTCCTGAAGATATGATTGATCATCATCTCGATATCGCTGATAATGCGTGGCTTGTTGCTGTACGTAAGGTATGGCAAAAACGTTTCAAAGGAAGTTTACCTCGCGATTTTAAAACCCGCGCTCAACAATTGCGCTTTTTGCAATACCGAGGTTTTACCGCAGATCATATTAATACTCTATTTCAAGATGCCGAGCATGACTAACAAAAAGCCTACTAAATTATTCTTAAGTGCAAAAGAAATTCGCAGCTCATTCTTAAATTATTTCCGAGAAAATAAGCATGAAGTTGTCGCGAGCAGCTCTCTTGTTCCTGGCAATGACCCCACGTTATTATTTACCAATGCGGGCATGGTGCAATTTAAAGATGTCTTGTTAGGCAAAGAAGAACGACCCTACAAACGCGCAACGTCTTCACAACGCTGTGTGCGAGCGGGCGGCAAACATAATGATTTAGAAAACGTAGGCTACACTGCACGTCATCACACCTTCTTCGAAATGCTGGGAAATTTTAGCTTTGGCGATTACTTCAAACGTGAAGCTATACAATTTGCTTGGAATTATTTAACAGGCGTCTTGCAATTACCCGCAGAAAAATTATGGGTTACCGTTTACAAAGACGACAATGAAGCCGCAGATATTTGGTTAAAAGAATTAAAAATAGATCCTACTCGTTTCAGTCGTTGCGACGAAGATAACTTTTGGTCCATGGGACCCACTGGTCCATGCGGCCCTTGCACAGAAATTTTTTATGATCATGGTCCAGATGTTGCAGGCGGCCCTCCTGGCAGTCCTGATGCTGACGGTGATCGTTATATTGAAATTTGGAATTTAGTTTTCATGCAATATGACAGAGCTGCCGATGGCACACTCTCTCCTTTACCTAAACCCTCCATTGATACAGGCATGGGATTAGAACGCATTGCAGCTGTTATGCAAGGCGTACACAGCAACTATGACATCGATTTATTTCAACAACTCATCAAGGCGATAGCAGCACTTGCAAACATTCAAGATTTAACAAATACATCCCTACGTGTTATCGCAGATCACATACGCTCTTGCGCTTTTTTAATTGCAGATGGTGTCACACCTAGCAATGAAGGTCGCGGTTATGTGTTACGCAGAATTATTCGCCGCGCACTCAGACACGGACATGCTTTAGGTTTAACGGATCCATTTTTTTATAAACTAGTAAAACCATTAGTGAAAGAAATGGGTGAAGCTTATCCTGAACTGACTGCAACACAATCTCATATTGAAAAAACATTATTACACGAAGAAGAACAATTCAGTCTGACATTAACACACGGCTTAAAACATTTTTATGATGCCATTCGCGGATTAAAAACAAAATTAATTCCTGGCGATGTGGTGTTTAAACTCTATGACACCTATGGCTTCCCAGTCGATTTAACTGCTGATATTGCGCGTGAAAGAGGCTTCAGTATTGATGAAGAAGGCTTTGGAAAAGCGATGGAAGAACAACGTCAACGCTCGCGTACATCTAGCAAATTCACTGCTGATTACAACACAGGCGCAAATATCAGTGAGGCTACAGAATTTTCAGGTTACAAAAAATTATCTGAGACTTCAAAAATTATTGCGTTATATCACAAGGGTGTTGCTGTCGAGTCACTTAACGCGAATGATGAAGGCTCAGTGATTTTAACAAGCACTCCTTTTTACGCAGAGTCAGGCGGACAAGTTGGCGACCAAGGAATATTACAAAACACATCCAGTTTATTTCGTGTGACAGACACTGTGAAACAAGGTCATGCACATGTACAAATAGGTCGATTAGAAAAAGGCAATTTGAAAATTGGTGACACAGTCACTGCTGAAGTGAATGCAGAACGCCGTGCTGCGACTGTACTCAATCATACAGCAACACATATTTTACATATGGTTCTTCGAAAAATTTTAGGTGTACACGTCACTCAAAAAGGTTCATTGGTCGATCCAGATCGTTTACGTTTTGACTACGCACACTCTGCACCATTGACTAGCGAAGAAATAAAATTCATTGAACAAAACGTCAACCAAGAAATACGCGCAAATCACGAAGCATCTGTACATGAAACCACGCCTGAACTAGCAATTGCTGAAGGTGCTATGGGTTTATTCGGTGAAAAATATGGTGATAAAGTTCGTGTCGTCCGTTTTGGTGATTCACAAGAATTATGCGGCGGAACACATGCTCATCACACAGGCGATGTAGGAATTTTTAAAATAACGTCTGAGTCCGGTGTAGCAGCCGGCATACGCAGAATTGAAGCGGTTACCGGTGATGGCGCTTTACGTTGGATAGATCAACGTGAACAAGATGCAAAACAAAAATTACAAAGCGCAGATGAGCGTATACGCACACTAGAAAAACAACTCGATCAGTTAAAAGAAAAATTAGCGGGTAATCTAGGACTAGACTTAGCCTCACAAGCAAAAGAAATCGCTGGCGTAAAAGTCATAGCTGCAAAACTGGATGGCATGGACACTAAATCGTTACGTACCGCAGTCGATCAACTGAAAAGTAAATTAGGCGAAGCTGTTATTGCTTTAGCGATGAGCCACGAAGGCAAAGTGAGCATCATTGCAGGCGTTACCAAAAACCAAACACAAAAAATTAAAGCCGGTGAGCTTGTGAGTATGTTAGCAGAACAAGTCGGCGGCAAAGGCGGCGGCAGACCCGATATGGCCGAGGCAGGCGGTAATCAACCTCAACATTTAGATCAAGCATTAGCATCTGTTTATGCCTGGGTGGCTGAAAGGTTGTAATTCACAGAATGGGATTTTGTGCAGCACGTAGGGTGGGTTAGGTGCGCTTTTTGCACCGTAACCCACCAATCCCGCGCGCAGTAAGGCTAATTACTGGACAAGTACGCCCATATCTAGCATCATACAAGTAACAAATACGGAATAAATCATGGCATTACTCGTTCAAAAATTCGGTGGCAGCTCAGTTGGTACTATAGACCGCATACAAAAAGTCGCGGCTAACATCATCAAAGCCAAACAAGAAGGTCACAATATTGTAGTGGTTGTTTCTGCTATGTATGGTGAAACAGACCGCCTCATTCAATTGGCTCACGCTTTGAGCTCTGACCCTAATCCTCGCGAATATGACATTTTAGTCTCCACAGGCGAACAAGCCTCCATGGCTTTGCTTGCTATCGCCCTCACCCAAAATAATTGCTCTTCACGCTCTTATACGGGCGCTCAAGCAGGAATTCTAACAGACAATGTTCACACCAAGGCTCGCATTTTAGACGTCAAAACAGATGCCATACGCAAAGATTTAGCTAACGGACATGTCGTCGTAGTCGCAGGCTTTCAAGGCGTTAACGAGCATGGCGAGACCACTACACTGGGTCGCGGTGGTTCTGATACCACTGCTGTTGCCTTAGCTGCGGCTTTAAATGCTGATGAATGCCAAATCTTTACTGATGTTGACGGTGTTTATACCACCGACCCAAAAATGATTGCTGAAGCGCGTTTAATTTCTCAAATCAGCTATGAAGAAATGCTAGAGATGGCCAGCTTAGGCGCTAAAGTTTTACAAATGCGCTCTGTAGAGATTGCTAGTAAACACAATGTTCCTTTGCGTGTTTTATCTAGCTTTAATGAAGGCCCTGGCACCCTTGTCACCCTTGAGGAAAAAATTATGAAAAAACGTTTAGTCTCCGGCATTGCTTTTAGCCGCGAGGAAGCCATTATTTCGCTTTCCGGCGTGCCTAACCGTCCAGGCATTGAAGGCCATATATTAGGTTTAATCAGTGAAGCCAATATTGAAATTGATATGATTGCTCAAAATGCCACAGATGAGCAGCACACAGACTTTACTTTTACCATGCACCGCGGCGATTTCCCTAAAGCCCTTAAACTGGCAGAACAACTTGCTTTGGAGCTGGGCGCAGGCACCATAAAAAGCACCGCTAACGTGGCTAAGCTGTCATTAGTGGGCATAGGTATGCGATCCCATACTGGCGTCGCGAGCACCATGTTTAAAGCCTTAGGTAACGCTGATATCAATATTCAAATGATTACGACTTCTGAAATCAAGATTTCTGTCATCATTGAAGAAGATTGTTTAGAGCGAGGAGTTCGTGCCGTACATCAAGCTTTTGAGCTAGACAAGGCCACATCCGAGAAATTTCCTGCCCACATGGAGAGTTAAAAGCCAACATTAGGAAACTATTTGCTAATATACGCAAGAATTTGAAAATCCTATTTGCACTAATCTGTCAGATTGTTTACCATGGCGGACTTCAATATTTAGCTGTTTATAAAAAAGAGATCGTTTAAAGTATCCCTTAGGGGAATACTTCAAGGAGCAACACTTAATTACAGGGCAGTTTTTGGAGGAGATGGATTAATGCTTATTTTAACGCGACGCGTAGGCGAAACACTAATTATCGGTGATGACGTAGTCATTACTGTGTTAGGTATTAAAGGCAACCAAGTACGTATTGGGATTAACGCGCCTAAAGATGTCTCAGTGCATCGCGAAGAGATTTACCAACGTATACAGCAAGAAAAAAATGCTACCCCAACCGGTAGCGGTGCAGAAAAGAAAACTGACGACGCTGAATAGTTGTCATTTTTAAACGTTTTCACTTAGTTTATCACTAAACTAAGGTACGGAGAGATGGCCGAGTGGCTGAAGGCGCTCCCCTGCTAAGGGAGTATGGGGTCCAAAAACTCCATCTAGGGTTCGAATCCCTATCTCTCCGCCACATTAATATTAGCAACATTGTTAGAAACAGATTGAAATTAAGAATGATAGTTGGTTTAATACGCCTCCTTAGCAATCTCAGTATTTCTGATTTTTAATTAAACAAATTAATCAAAGCGCGCCCGTAGCTCAGTTGGATAGAGTACTTGGCTACGAACCAAGGGGTCGGGAGTTCGAATCTCTCCGGGCGCACCACTTAATCAAGCCACATCTTGAACGTCAATCATTAAGTCCTAATTTTTACACCTTGACCCCAAATTCAGCTATGACATATAGTGATCAAACCTTCAATATGATTAAAAGGATATTAATCATGCACCCTAGACAAGTTATCATCGATTTAAAAACCATAGACCTGCTTGATACCATTCATGATCTGCCGATTGAAATTGCTTGCCTTGAAATTAAAGATGGAAAAATCACAGATAAGACATTTTATCACGCGATGACATCCGACCAACCTTTCAAAAGTATCGCAGAAGAATTCATTAATTTTATTTCTGATGCAGAAATTATTATGCTGAACACAATGAAAAATATTCAAGTCATTAATAGAGAATTAAATTCTGCAGAAATTAAACCCTTAAAAACACATGTGCGCTCTATCACTAACGTAACCAGTTTAGCAAGAATACTTATTCCAGAACTTAGCGATTATTCATTATCGAACTTAACTCAGCATTTTAAACTACAGTGCGATCAGTATGCCGATAAACTTTCCTTACAGCATTGTGTATTGCTAGCAAAAATCTATGCCCATATCAGTTTTCTCAAACAAGCCCAGATACATAGTCAATATACGCCTGAACACAGAAATCCACTGATGGATAGAGGTTATTCTGATGTTACGTTTATCGATGAAGAAAAAGAAGTTCAACCCATAAAAACATCCGTTTTAATTAATCATCAGAAACTCGCATTAGAAAAAACAAAACGCCTCGTTAAATCACTTAATGTGATAACCACACACAGACCGATAAAAAGCATTAGTGAAAAATCAGAAGCTGACTCTCCTATTGAAGTCACCACACCGAATGATAGTAAATTAAAACGTGCTGCAACGTATGGCGCATTTACCATTTTTTCTAATCATCCAACAGTTAAAGCCATATCAAATTCAGTTACTGAAATAGATGCAGAAAATTCTTTTTATCAATCTAATCAATATAAAGAAATTAAAAAAATCACACGAACAATAAAAAACATGCAGATCAATGTTACACCTGAATTGTTGACGCAAGCAAAAGCACAACGCTATCAAGATGAAGCACAAACAGTAAAAAAAGAATTGCGTCCTAGAGGGTTTTTAATGTTGGCTGAAGAAAAATCCAAGCCTGCTTCCGCAACCAATTATGCAAATGCAATGAATCTGTTTTCAGATAAATTACGCTGGGAATGGTTACCTTTAGTTGGATTTATGATTTTAGGAAGCGATTCAGAAAAAACAAAAAATGTTGTCGCTGGCACGGCACATACTGCAACACTTTTAATGCTGAACAATACTGTGCATGAACTTGCAAAACTGTATCCTGACGGATTTACGCTAAATGTGAAAGCCAACTTGATAAAAAACACACATCTTGCATCTACAATTGAATATACGATAGAGACTAAAGATTTCACGTTGCCGCTGGTTTTCAATGCACAAACAGAAAATCGTCCTCACTTATGTTATGAACAATATCTTAGTAGTTTGACTCAAGAATTAGTTGAAATTTCAAAAAACAAACCAAAGCGCAGTGATCAAATGCCTAAAAGCGATAAAGCTATTTTATTTTTTAATAATGCACCAAAACAAGAACAGGCTGCATCTGCTGTAGGTGTTTTTCAGCATTTACGATCAAGAACACCCTAAGCACTTCTTCCTCTGCAAAGGGATGATAGGTACAATATGTAGGATGGGTTAGGTGCGTTTTTTGCACCGTAACCCATCACTAATTTGCGTACTAGTCTGTAGATAGTTATTTTTGATAATTCAAATACCAGTGAGGCAAAACCAATGAGCAGTGCGAGAATTAATCCACAGGCTACCTCAACAAATTCAATTTTGAAATCTATTCTTAAATCTAAGCCATCTAGCTCACCCTGCACTAAAGGTGTCAGCTTTTCTGAGTGCGAAGAGATTTTTCTCTATAGAGTAGAATCAGATGAGAATCAACAGGTGCCACTCAATGAAAATTTTTCAGGAATGACTGAGCATAACTCTGCTGAAAATGATTCTTCTGAAAAGCTAAGTTACCAAAAATAGCAAAACATACACAACCATTGGAAATATCTATGCAAGAGACAATTTTAGTTTTAAATATTGGGTCTGCGAGCGTAAAATTTACTTTATTTTCAACTCCATCATTAGAACCCTTATTTTTTGGTCACGTAGACATTACCGACAAAGCGTTAACTATACAGATTAAAGATAATAAAAATAATTGTATCTACCAACACACTCTCGATGAATCTAATTATAAAAATCAACAAGAACATGCCTTAAATTTAGTACTTAATTGGCTGCACCAACAAGAACATTTTATGCATGTTAAAGCTGTAGGTCACCGCGTCGTACATGGAGGCGAAAAATTTTCTTCGCCAGTAAAAATTATTCCAGAAGTTATTTTAGAATTAGAAAAACTCATTCCACTAGCGCCTTTACATCAACCTTATAATATTGCAGGTATTAAAAGCATTTTTAAAAATAATGCTAAGTTACTTCAAGTCGCCTGCTTTGATACAGCATTTCATGCACAAGAATCTGATATTGCAAGATCATATGCATTACCTGAAAATATCACCCCTTTAAAAATTCAAAGTTATGGTTTTCATGGTTTATCTTATCAATACATAAGTGAAACATTACCAGAACCTTTTGCAACACAAAAAAATATTATTGCGCACCTAGGCAATGGTGCAAGCTTGTGCGCAACCGAAGATAAAAAAAGTATTGCAACAACCATGGGGTTTACGCCGCTAGATGGTTTACCCATGGGAACACGTTGCGGCAGCATAGACCCTGGTGTGATTTTATATCTGCTATCGAATAACATGATTACAAAAGAAATCACTGATCTTTTATATAATCGCAGTGGTTTACTTGGTGTATCAGGAATCAGTTCAGATATGCGCACTTTATTAAACTCTAAAGAAGCTAACGCAAAAAAAGCGATAGAACTCTTTGTTTATAGAACTGTTAGAGAAATAGGCTCACTCATTGCTGCCTTAGGCGGTTTAGATAATTTAATTTTTACAGCAGGCATAGGTGAGCATTCACCTGCAATTCGACAATTGATTTGTGATAAATTGTCTTGGCTAAACGTAAACATCTCCGCTGAATTTAATGTTCAAAATGCAGAACTTATTTCTACAGAAACCAGTAAGGTAAACGTTTGGGTAATCCCAACCAATGAAGAACTTGTTATTGCAAAACAGACTTTAAATATATTAGAAAAAATATCACATTGATTTGATGAGACATCGGATTTTTGCTATGCTCAATCCAAGCTACAAAATTTATGAATGTTATCTTCAAATAGACTTACGCAAAAGCACTTCTATATCTTCAAGATTCAGAGGATGAGATAAATAATATCCTTGCACAAAATCACAATCTAAATTCTGCAGAATTTTCAGCTGCTCTATTGTTTCTACACCTTCTGCTATCACTTTTAACTTCAAATCATGTGCTAAATCAATTATAGTTTTAACAATAATTGCATTCTCTGACTTATCCGTTAATATCTTAATAAATGATTGATCTATTTTCAAAATGTATATTGGCAGCTTTGTTAAATAACTCAAAGAAGAATAACCTGTTCCAAAATCATCTATAGCCAAGCTAACTCCAAGCTTTTTTATTTCATTCAGCATTGCTATGGCAGAATCTTGATTGCTTATCAAACTCGTCTCAGTAATTTCAATTTCAACATTATTTGTATTTATTTCATATTTCTTAAAACAGTCACTTAAATTTTTAACAAGATTTAAATTTTGTAGTTGAGGCGCTGATATATTAATACATATTTTAATATCCTCACCTACCAGTCCATCTTTATTCCATAAATTAAGCTGCCTGCACGCTTCGTCTAACACCCACATATCTATCATTCTTATCAGACCTATATTTTCAGCGATAGGTATAAAATCAGCGGAATCAACAGATCCTAATGTTGGATTATTCCATCGAATTAAAATTTCTATTCCCTCAATTTTATTGACATTTTTAGCATAAAATTGTGGTTGAAAGTTTAATGAAAATTCACTCTTCTTAATTGCCAAGGGTAATTCATATCGAATTAACAATTTTCTATTTTCAATTTTTCCTAAATGTGGAAGGAAAAATCGAAACGTATTTTTTCCTATAATCTTTGCTTCAGATAATGCAATATCTGCACTGCGAGCTAGTGTTTTAGCAGAAACACCATCCTTTGGATACGACGCAATCCCTAAACTGATGCCGCTAACAACTTCTTGATTTTCTAAAAAATAAGGTGCTTTAGAGAGCTCTAGTAAATTTTTTACATAATCAGTCACATCGTAATTTATAGCTACCTTAATTAATATAAAAAACTCATCGCCACCAACCCTTGCAAGTTTTGCATCTTTCAATAAATAGGCTTTGAAACGTTTCACCATTTCAAGTAATAGCAAATCTCCTATATCGTGACCCAAAGTATCATTTATCGTTTTGAAATTATCTATATCAATATGCAATAGTATTAATTTTTCTTTTTTCACATTCGTATTAACAATGATATTTTGAAATTCCTTTTCAAAATAAGCACGATTTTTTAACCCTGTTAATGGATCATTAAAAGCTAAATATTGTAATTGCTCCAAACTCTCTTTTTTTCCTCTTTCAAAGAGATACGCAATCGATATCATTACAAAATTTAAACCTATCAACGAGGCAATTTGTAGATTTAATGGATTTTTAATAGGAGAATGTGGAATATACACATGAGCATACATTAAATAATGTGTGATAACTAATATCACACTGACTATAACGCCCCATATGATTCCAGACATCACACTACCCAAAAAAATCGCCAGTAACGGTAGTATCAAAAGCCAAAATGCAGCGGGGTCATTCAATCCTTCTAACGCAATCATTAACCAGGTGAGTACCACAGCGGAACCCACAAG
Source organism: Gammaproteobacteria bacterium (assembly GCA_031291255.1). Taxonomy (GTDB): domain Bacteria; phylum Pseudomonadota; class Gammaproteobacteria; order DSM-16500; family DSM-16500; genus UBA5158. Next base: position 969 of record JARLJN010000190.1, on the reverse strand, counting down.
AATAATTTCTCTTACTATAAATATTGATTTTAAATATTGAAATAAAATGAGATCTAAACAAAAAACACAAGCGAGTAATAAAATAAAATAAGTAGCAGTATAAAAATTTAAGTAAAAATAAACTAAAGCAAACACTGGGCAAATAATAATGCCGACAAATAAAGTACCAATTATGTTTTTTGCTATCGTAGCAAGATAATGATTAGTTAAAATCTGCGATGGAATAAGCTTATTAAAAATATAACTTAGCATCATGTTATATTTCACTCTCCAATGTATTCTCTATTATACCTCCACTCAGCAGCAATTTGTTTAATACAATGAGTAAACAAATAAGAATAATCGATTATTAGCCACACCACGCTCTTCCTGATTATCTTTTGCGCAGCCTATCTCATGAACTCTAGGCTCAAGGTTCAATCTCAAGAATTTCTTGATAAAAACCCCGCTTACACGCATAATCTCGGCCTCCCAGCATACATACGCGCCCGTAGCTCAGCTGGATAGAGTATCTGGCTTCGAACCAGGTGGTCGGGGGTTCGAATCCCTCCGGGCGCACCAAATAACCCAAGTATAATCAATCAACAACTCAAGAGCTTTAGCCATTTTTTCTACTATATCTTTCAAATGACTATAACGTACCGCTCTATTTTTCCTAAATTCTGAACAGGTGCAGCTTTGGCACTTGTTCGATTTTTATTTTGAACCAGTCGAAATTTTCGACCACTTCGTATTTGTCGCCGATTGTTAACGCGATTTTAAATAAGCACTCATCATCTTCCATGGCAACTAGAACACTCATAAACACGTTGACAATCTTTACTGGAAGATAAAGGCTCTTTCCCACTTTAGGGGGCACTCAGTTTAAGAACACAACACTCTAACTCGTAATCGGTAATTTTCAAAATTTCTAAATCCATATGCTCTCCTTTGTATCAATTTCATCTTTCTATGAAACCCCTCTGTAAT
>JARLJN010000189.1 GCA_031291255.1 Gammaproteobacteria bacterium | reverse complement strand
GTTATGCTGGGTTTCATTACAGCTTTATCAGCTTTTTCTATCCGTTACAAATGTATGCTCTAGGAGAATAAGGTTTTCTTTTTTTAAAATCCCCAACAACTATGCACGACTGCTGACTTGTTGGGGATTTTTAAAAAAGAAAACCTTGTTCTCCTGTCTCAGTCATGTTGGGTTACGCAAAGAGCGCTAACCCAACCTACAAATCATGGTTAGAGTTACCTGTGTTGGGTTTCGTTAAAAAGCACTCAACCCAACCTACATCAACCAGGCTTTGTCATCATTTCAGGTTTAATCGTTTCATTAAACTCTTTTTCAGACAGATAACCCAACGTCAAACAAGCCTCCAATAAGGTTGTATCGTCATGAAAAGCTTTATGCGCAATTTCAGCCGATTTATCGTATCCAATTTTAGGCGCGAGTGCTGTGACCAACATCAAAGAATTATCTACAAAAAATTTAATGCGTCTTTCATCTGCGACTAAATCTTCAATGCAAAACAATCTAAACATACGAGCAGAGTCTGTTAGCAATTGTGCTGAATGAAGAAAATTATGTATCATAACTGGCTTAAATACATTTAATTCAAAATTACCTTGCGAGCCTGCAAATCCTATCGTGGCATCATTACCCATTACCTGCACACAGACCATAGTCATTGCTTCACACTGAGTAGGATTCACTTTGCCTGGCATGATAGATGAACCCGGTTCATTCTCAGGTAAAATCAATTCACCCAAACCACAACGAGGGCCGGAACCTAACCAACGCACATCATTTGCAATTTTCATCAAAGCACACGCTAATGTTTTTAATCCACCGCTAGCAAATACCACAGCATCATGCGCGGCCAGTGCTGCGAATTTGTTTTTTGCTGAAACAAAAGGAATACCAGTTAACTCAGCAATTTTTTTCGCAGCTAACTCTGCAAATTGAGGATGCGAATTAAGACCTGTACCCACTGCTGTTCCGCCTAAAGCTAATTCATACAAGCCTGGCAGCGTTGCTAAGATATTAGAAATAGCAGCATCTAATTGCGCAACATAGCCAGAAAATTCTTGGCCCAATGTTAATGGCACTGCATCTTGTAAATGGGTACGCCCCACTTTTACAATTTTATCAAATGTTTTTTGTTTTGCAGAAAGTGAATTACGCAATGCAATAATAGAAGGAATCAAACGATGCACTACAGATTCGACTGCTGCAATATGCATGGCTGTTGGAAATGTATCATTTGAAGATTGCGAACGATTTACATCATCATTGGGATGTATAGGTTTTTTGCTGCCTAATACACCGCCGGCCATTTCTATCGCACGATTAGAAATTACTTCATTCACATTCATATTTGTTTGCGTGCCGCTGCCTGTTTGCCAAATACGTAATGGAAATTGATCACGAAATTTATCTGCAATAATCTCATCTGCCGCTGCCACTATGAGTTTAACTTTTTCTTCTGGCAATAAACCTAATTCTTGATTTGCAAGTGCTGCTGCTTTTTTTAAAATAGCAAACGCACGAATTAATTCTGTAGGCATGACATCGGTGCCTATTTCAAAATGATGCAGAGAACGCTGCGTTTGCGCACCCCAATATACATTTTCGGGTACTTCCATTGTACCCATACTGTCTGATTCAATACGCATTTTAACGTGTTTTTCTGTCACTTCTACTCTCCTCTTATTTTAATATGATAATCTAACAATCCCGGATTTTAGCTAAGCTCAATCCGGGCTACATAGGTTATAAACTTTTACTTACTAATTCATAGACATCGTTTGATAATTTTTTATTATCTAAAATATTTTTTAATTGCTGCACCATTAAATCACCGCGCATCTTATCATAACGCTTCCATTCAGTTAATGGACGCACCATGCGTGCAGCGACTTGCGGATTCAATGCATCCAACTGCTGCACGACTGATGCAAGAAATTCATAACCCGATCCATCAGCTGCATGAAAGTGTAATACATTTTGTTGGCCAAACGCGCCTATCAACGCATAAACTTTATTTGGATTTTTGATATCAAAAGCAGGATGTGTTAATAAATTTTTAACTTGATTTAATGTGTCAGGCAGCTTAGACACAGCTTGCAATGAAAACCATTTATCCATCACTAAAGGATTTTCTTTCCACGTTTTATAAAATTGTGCGAAGGCTTGCTCACGTAATGGTGATTCACTATTGGTTAAACATCTTAATGCACCCATAGTATTACTCATATTTTTTGTCAGCGATGCATTAAACTGATTGAAACATAACTCTACGGAATCATTACCACCTGTTAAATACATCATATAAAAAAGAGAAATATTTTTTAGCTGTCGTTTACCTGTTTCTTCAATTGAGAATGCGAGATCAATATTATCTTGGTTTTCTAAATATAATTTTTGAAATATATCTTGATTGAAAGAGGCAATTTCACTCAACAAAAACTCTCGAGCAAGATAGATAGCATCAACGTCAACCACATCCATTTGATCAGCAATATATTTCATGCTAGGTAAAGTCAACATTTCAGCTAACAACCACTTATCATCCAACTGTTGATTTAGCACATGTTGAAATGCTTCAAGATAACCAGCGGGTACTTGCAATGTTTTTCCTAGTTGAACATCGTTAATTAATTTTAATAACACATTGACGGCATATTGTTGGCCCGCCTCCCAACGATTAAATCCATCACTGTCATGCTTGAAAAGTAATTGTAATGATTCATCCGATAATTTAAATTTCATTTTAACGGGCGCTGAGAACTCACGTAATAATGAGGGCACTGGATGAGATGAAATATCAGAAAACTCAAACACTTCTTCAGGTTTTTTAAGATGTAATACAGAATCGGGCAATGAAAATTCTTTTCCTTGCTTATCCATCAATCCAAATTTAATGGGAATATAAAAAGGTTTTTTGTCTGGTTGATTAGGTGTTGCAGGACAGCTTTGCCTGATAGTTAAGCGATATTTTTTTTGTGTTGCATCATACTCATCTTTAATCTCTAAAACAGGGGTGCCTGCTTGGCTATACCAAAGCTTGAATTGCGTTAAATCCACACCTGAAGCATCTTGCATAGCTTGTGCAAAATCATTAATTGTCACAGCTTGACCATCATGACGCGTAAAATATAAATCCATACCTTTACGAAATGCTTGTTCACCTATTATGGTTTTCATCATGCGTATGACTTCTGCACCTTTATTATAAATGGTTGCAGTATAAAAGTTATTAATTTCAATATAAGATTCTGGTCGCACAGCATGTGCTAAAGGCCCATTATCTTCCGGAAATTGTTGCGCACGCAAAGCAATCACATCTTGTATACGCGCAACACTGCGTGATGTTGTATCCGCAGTAAAGGATTGATCACGGAAAATCGTAAGCCCTTCTTTCAAACTTAATTGAAACCAGTCACGACAAGTAATTCGATTGCCTGTCCAGTTATGAAAATATTCGTGAGCAATAACAGATTCTACATGCACAAAATCTTCATCCGTTGCTGTCTCTGATTTCGCTAAAATATATTTGGTATTAAAAATATTTAAACCTTTATTTTCCATTGCTCCCATATTGAAGTCGCTGACCGCCACTATCATATAAATATCTAAATCATATTCACGGCCAAACTTTTCTTCGTCCCAGCGCATGGCTTTTTTTACAGCCTGCATGGCATGGTCACATTTATCTTTATTACCTCTTTCAACATAAATTCGAAGAAGAACACGACGTCCTGACTGAGTGACAAAATGATCTTCTATGAAATCCAAATCACCTGCAACTAACGCAAATAAATAACATGGTTTTTTAAACGGATCTTCCCAGCGCACCCAATGCTTACCATCATCCAACAAACCTTGCTCTATTAAATTTCCATTAGATAATAGGATAGGATAACTCTTTGCATCAGCTATAATTTTCGTCGTGAAACGTGCCATCACATCAGGTCTATCTAAGTAGTATGTAATACGTCTAAAACCTTCCGCTTCACATTGCGTGCAATAATTTCCGCTGGATTTATACAATCCACTTAATGCTGTATTTTCTTGGGGTTTAATGTGTGTCACTATTTCTAATTTGAATTCGCTAGGCACATTAAATACGATAAGTTTTTCAGGTGTCACTGAATATTGGTCGGGTGATAATTTTTTTCCTGCAAGCGTAATTGATTCTAGTTCTAATGCATCGCCAACTAAAATTAACTCTTTAGATGGATGTTCGCTTTCTGGATTAACTTGTATAGTTAATATCGATTTAACAATGGTATAAACTTCATCGAGTTGTATTTCTAATTCAACTTGATTAATTAAATAATCAGAAACGACATAATCTTTCAAATAAATTGCGTGAGGCTGACAATAGGACATAATCTTTCACTTCTCCAAATCAAAAAATAAAAACCCCGCATATGCAGGGTTTTTTTTCACAATATCTTTATAAAAACTCTTAGTTACCCATTCCTGGCGCAGCTGGCTGACTTGTTTGTGTCTGTGTAGTCGTTCCTGTTGGGCCTTGAGTTGTTGTGGTTGTTGTACCTCCAGAACCTGTACCTACACTGGCAGCTGTAGAATCTGAAACATTTGGGGCTCCAGTTGGAGATGCCCCTGCATCTGCAGGAACAGCATTAGCCATATCACTATTTTCTACGACTTCTGCTCCAGATGGATTGGCTGTCGCTACTGGATTTGAAGTCGGACCGGATCCTGAACTTGAACCTGGCATCGTCTTTTGAGGAGGTGGGGTGATCATATCATCTGCAAAAGCAGAAAAAGAAGCCGCTCCAACTAATAATGCCATCGCTACCATTCTAAATTTCATAATAATTCCCTTTAGTATCATTTTGGAACAAAATAACTAGATTTTATTTCTAGTCTGTGGAGTTAGCTATGATAAACAGATATCCTATCCACTGGCAAGAGCAGCACAAGGCACACAGATGAAACCACATAACGTAGACCCTATTGAAATTGAGAAGTTCTCAAAAAACGCAATACATTGGTGGGATACTCAAGGCGAGTTTAAACCGCTGCACGACATCAATCCCTTACGTTTAAACTATATTAAAAAAAATGCGACTCTCAATAAGCAAAAAGTCATCGATATAGGCTGTGGAGGCGGCATACTCACAGAAAGCATGGCCTTAGCTGGAGCCTCTGTCACCGGAATAGACATGAGCGCAGCTGCCATAGGTGTTGCAAACTTAAGACAATTAGAAACCAAAACAGATATTGAATATGTCGTGACAACAGCAGAGGCCATAGCAGCAGAACGTCCTGAAGAATATGACATAGTGACATGCCTAGAAATGTTAGAACATGTACCCGATGCTGCATCCATTATTAAAGCCTGCGCAACACTGGTAAAACCCGGCGGAAAAGTCTTTTTTTCCACGCTGAATCGCAACTTAAAATCTTATGTATCAGCAATTATAGGCGCAGAATACATTTTGCAATTGCTACCAAAGAACACGCATGATTATGCAAAATTCATACGCCCATCGGAATTAGCAGAGTGGTCCAGAGCAACAGGTTTAAATCTGTTGGGCATGACAGGCATAACCTATAATATCTTCACCAAACATTACAAATTAACGGATGATTGCTCCGTTAACTACTTAGCGTATTTTGTTAAACAAGGCTGATTCTCATGCAAAAAACAACGACATTAAAAGGGGTTTTATTTGATTTAGATGGAACCTTGCTGGACACAGCCCCCGGCTTTAGCGCTGCTATCAATCGTTTTCTGCGTATACGTAATTTGCCTCAATTCAGCACTCATGAAATTCGTTCTAACGTAGGGCGCGGAATAAAAGGATTTTTAAAAGAGACTTTGAATATAGATGAACATCATCAAGACTATAGACCCCACTCTGCTGAGCTATTCAATTATTATCATGAACATATGTTTGATGATATTCAGCTTTTTTCAGGGATGGATGAAATATTAGATTACCTTTCTGAACATCACATTCCTTGGGGCATAGTCACGAATAAACCGTCCCGCTTTACAGATGAACTCATTAAGCACTTGCCCGCTTTACAAAAAGCACAATGTGTAATTAGTGCTGATACCTTAAACAATTGCAAACCTCATCCAGAACCTATCTTGCACGCCTGCAAACTCATGAATGTGGAACCACAAGACTGTATTTATGTAGGAGATGCAGAAATCGATATTATTGCCAGCAAAGCTGCCGGCATGCCCGTTATTGCGGCTTTGTATGGATATATTCATACATCAGAGGACCCACTGATTTGGCTGGCGGATGGTTATATTAATCATCCTTCTGAATTACTTTCAATTTTGAAAAGATAATAAACAACTTGCCAGGCATTGTTTGCTTTTTTGCATTCTTTATCTATAATGCCGTCAACAAGCTGTAGCCCGGATTGAGCCCTGCGAAAATCCGGGATTGTATATGCATAGCTGACCTTTCCCGGATTTTCGCTGGGCTCAATCCGGGCTACATACCTTTAACTTTAAATCTAAAAAATTTTCTCATGGAAGTCGGAATCTTAATTTACGTAGGGATATTTCTACTATTATTTGGAGGCTACATGAAACAGTTAGTTATCGCTACATCTCTGGTTTTAACACTCTTAACCGCTGGTTGCGCATCTATTTGCGGCGACAATAGCAAAATTGTGCACGTTAACTCACGTCCAGGAAATGCATCGGTTTATATGAATCACATGCCAGTGGGTGAAACCCCTGTGACTGTGACAGTACCTAGCACATGGTCACCTACTCTTTTAACTTTCAAAAAGAAAGGCTACCAAACAGAAACCACTCAAATCAATAACGCATTCCAACCTGTGGGTCTAGTAAACATACTCTTCTGGCCAGGATTTATAGTCGATGCTGTTTCAGGGAACATGATGAAAGTCGCGCCTGAATCACGCAATATTAATGTGGATTTAACGAAGTCTGCTTAAGCCAAAGAAGTAGCCCGGATTGAGCTCTGCGAAAATCCGGGATTACATTATCCTAAAACGTCAATTTTAAATCGTGTAATTCATCCCTTTTCTCAAAAATTCTAGCATTTGTCTCTTCTAACTTAGCCAAACACTGAGATATCTCAGCTTCCCATTTTTTATGTTCCCTATGATCGTCCTCATAACGTTCCTTCAATGCCTCAAAATACTTTAATTCAAGATCACGTAGACTCTGTAATTCTTCTAATGTTTTAGTTTTCAAGGAGACCAACTCTTCTCTCTCCTTACTTTTACTAAACAATCTTGATCTAGACATGACACGCCTCTCAAACGTTTATTTGTTAACTATATCAGACACTTGTATGAATTTTGCACCCGCCTTTTGCATAGTATCTAAGGCGATTTCAACATCTGCTTTTTCTACGCCACGACATGCATCCGTAATAACATAAACATTAAAACCTAACTTCAAAGCATCTAGACAGGAGTATTTAACGCAATAATCGGTTGCAAGACCCATGATATAAATATCTTTCACTTTATAATGTTCAAGAAAATTTTCTAAATCGGTAGAGCGATGGTGATGATTATCATAAAAGGCACTATAACTATCAATTTCCGTGTCTGTACCCTTAAACACATAGTGTTGTATGCCTGCTATATCAAGATCTTTATGCATATCCGCACCAGGACTGTGCTGAACACCATGTACAGGCCAAAGCGTCTGGGGAAAGTGATTCACAAAGATAGTATCGCCCACTTTATGACCAGGATGATTAGCGGCAAAGCTGATGTGATTTTTTGGATGCCAATCACGCGTTGCAACTACATAATCAAAATGCGGCTGCAATTGGTTTGCTAATGGTATGACATCGTCGCCATTTTCAACAGCTAGGGTGCCACCATTGCAAAAATCATTCTGCAAATCCACCATTAGGAGTGCGGTTTTAGACATAAAAGTAGAATTCCAAATGCGCATTGATTGTGCATGAATAGTAACACCTGGGTATTATAAAATCAATGCTACAGGATATAACTATACTAAATGATCTTGGGATCAGGTCTGCATTAAGTCATCACCATTGTCGTCCCGGACAAGCGCCGTCAAACAGTCATTGATCATTTAACTGGTCTATCACGGCGTGCGAGCCGGGATCTAGTCTTTAAGCGGTCTTCTCAATGCAGCTAAAAATCTGGATCCCGGATCGCACGCCATGCTAGAACAGTTATACTTTAATATTTTGTGGATGGCGTTTGTCCGGGACGACAATGGTGATGACTTAATGCAGACCTGACCCCAAGACACAATGGTGATGACTTAATGCAGGCCTGACCCCAAGATTCAAGATTTAACTAATAAAAAGACCAGAACATCGCGTATAATCATAAACATTATGACAATAAAGACTCACGAAAATCAATTTGGCCTACTCTGCATTGAAGGCGCTGATGCCGCAAAATTCTTGCAAGGTCAGCTGACCTGCAATATGGATGAAGTCACCTTAACGCAGTCTTGCCTAGGTGCACATTGCAATCCACAAGGCCGGATTATTAGCTTGTTTGATATTTTTTTTCATGACAACAAATACTACTTATTAATACCTTTCTCCATGATTCCGATTGCGATGAAAGGGTTAAAAAAATATGCCGTTTTTTTTAAAACAACATTAACCGATGCGAGCGATGATAATTATCTCAATGAAATAATCATTCCTCATAAAAATAAAATCGAAGCAGGCATTCCAACTATTTATCCAGAAACATCCGAAAAATTTTTGCCTCACGAAATAAATTTACAATACTTAAATGGAATCAGTTTCAACAAAGGATGTTACACAGGACAAGAGATTATTGCGCGCATGCATTATCGTGGTCATTTAAAAAAACACATGTATCAATTCCATGTCAACACGTTGACAACTCCTATACCTGGTTCTGACATTTATAATTCAAATGAAGCCTGTGGAATTATTGTGGATAGCTATCAAGAAAATGAAAATGATTTTCAACTTTTAATTATTTTAAATGAAGCTGATAGTCATTCACCTACATTATTTCTTAGCTTAGAAAATAAAGAACCTTTAAATTTAATGCCATTACCTTACTCCTTCTAACTAGGTTTATACTATGAAAAAATTACGCATTGTTATCGCCCAACTTAATTTGATTATGGGTGATATTGAAGGGAATTTAAAAAAGCATATTGAAGCAGCCACCACTGCTCGCGATGAATTAAAAGCGGATATTATTCTATTTCCAGAGCTAAGTTTAACGGGTTACCCAGTCGATGACTTATTAAATCGAAAATCTTTTTTGCAAGAATCTGATTCTGCTTTACAGAAATTTACACAAGAAATAGATGGCATTTATTGTTTAGTGGGTCATCCACAAACTTATAATGACGACTTATATAATGCTTGCTCTTTTATTTATAACAAAAAAATCATTGCAACGTATTTCAAACAACAACTTCCTAATTATGGCGTATTTGATGAACGCCGTTATTTCACACCGGGAAGTTCTAACACTATTGTGAATGTAAATGACATTCCCATTGGTATAGTCATTTGTGAAGATTTATGGTTTCCAGACGCAGTAAAACGAGCGGCTGCGGAAGGTGCTAAAATTATTTTGTCGCCCAATGCATCCCCTTTTGAAATTGATAAACATGAACGTCGTGCAGAGATACTTAGCAAGCGAGCACGCGATTCACATATTCCTATTTTTTATGTGAATTATGTTAGCTCACAAGATGAAATTATTTTTGACGGCGGCTCCATGGTAGTCAATGCAGCTGGAAAAATTTGTCAACATGCAGGATTTTTTAAAGAAAATTTATTATCTGTCGATACGATCTTCAACGATACGTCTATTGATATTGAAACCAAAGATTTTATTCTGCCTACAACGGAAGAAAAAATTTATAATTGCCTGGTATTTGGTGTTCGTAATTATTTACAAAAAAATAAATTTACTAAAGCGCTACTCGGTTTATCTGGTGGTATAGATTCCGCTCTCACACTTGCAATTGCTGTTGATGCCATAGGTAAAGAGAATGTCACAGCAATCATCATGCCATCTCGCTACACATCTGAAATGAGCATGCAAGATGCAGTCGCCATCGCAAATAATTTTGGTGTTAAGTATGAAATTATTTCTATAGAACCTACATTTACTAGCTTTCTTGAATCATTAAAATCTGTATTTAAAAATACTAAATCAAATATCGCCGAGGAAAATCTTCAAGCACGTTGCCGCGGAATGATTTTAATGGCTATCTCCAATAAATTTGGCGGCATAGTGTTAACAACCAGTAATCGCAGTGAAACAGCGGTCGGTTATACTACACTGTATGGCGACATGGCTGGTGGTTTGGCAGTTTTAAAAGATGTTCCTAAAACATTGGTTTATCAATTATCAAATTATAGAAACACTCTTTCTGCTGATATTCCTCAACGCATTATAGATCGTGCACCCTCAGCAGAATTAGCCTTCAACCAAAAAGATGAAGACAGCTTACCTCCCTACTCTGTGTTAGATAAAATTTTAGAACTCTACATAGATCAAGAACAAGGATTAGAAAAAATTGTAGCGCAAGGTTTTGATCGCGAGGTTGTCGCAAGAATTATAAAACTCATTAATCGTAACGAATATAAACGACGCCAATCTGCAGTAGGTATACGCATTAGTCATAAAGATTTTGGTCGAGATAGACGTTATCCGATTACAACCATGTTTGATAAATAAAAAAAGATCCCGGATTTTCGCAATGCTCAATCCGGGCTACATTTAAGATTTATTTGGCTGCAGCTTGTGTATAACGTGTATCAGGATAATTATATTTCAATACTTCCATGGTTTGATTTTCAGAAGCAGTCATATGCAATTTACGATAGCTCTGCACCATAATCACTAACGCATCTGGCACAGCGGGTGCACCCTGGTAATGTTCTACTACCGAACTCGCACGATTGGCTGCAGCCACATAAGCTTCTTTGTCATAATAATATTGCGCTACTTCCAACTGGTGGTTAGCTAAAATATTACGTAAGTAAATCATGTATTGATGCGCAGTAGACACATATTGGCTGTGAGGAAACACCGCAATTAACTGAGAAAAATCATTATACGATTTTTTAACTTGGGTTAAATCGCGTGTTGCAACATCAACGGAGAATAGACGCTCAAACACACCTATATTTTGATAGAAATTGGCAAGACCCCGCATTAAATAAGCATAGTCCGCATGCAAACTCGTAGGATGGGTATGGATAAAACGATCAGCAGCAGCTTCAGCAGCAGCATAATCTGAGTTTTTATAGTATGCATAAATGATATGTAATTGAGCAATTTCTGTGTTTCGTCCATAAGGATATTGCACATCTAATGCTTCAAAACGCTTAATAGCCTCACCATAATCATGGTCACGCAGCGCGCCCTCACCTCTATTGAATATTTGTTCGTCCGTCTCACCCTTGTAGGCTTGCGAAGGGTCAGCTGTCGTAGCACATGCAGTTAACAGTAGAAATGAAGTGAATAGTAAGCTAAAAATGATCTGTTTTGTGATTTGCATCGGTTAATCCATACCCATAGTCTTTAGAATTGGCCGTGCATTGTATCGTAAATTCTGACATCATTCACGCTATTGAATTAACGATGGCAAAAAATAATGACTCAAATTATACATCTCACTGCAGTAATACCCGAAGAACTCGAAGGAATGCGTCTAGACCAAGCCTTGGCAAAGCTATATCCAGACTATTCACGCACCCAAATTCAAGAATGGATTAAAAAGAAAGAGATAAAACTCGATGGTAAGCACCCCAAAAGACGCGTTATTGTGATTGGTGGGGAAACCATAGAAATTCAAGCAGCTTTAAAAGCCCAACCGGATTGGGAAGCTCAACAAATCAATTTAAATATCGTTTATGAAGATGATGCTCTGCTCATCATCAATAAACCTGTAGGCATGGTTGTGCATCCTGGCGCAGGCAATACCAGTAACACCCTATTAAATGCATTGTTACATCACGCCACTGAACTAAAAGATTTACCCCGCGCGGGCATTATTCATCGTTTAGATAAAGATACCTCAGGCCTGCTCGTCATCGCAAAAACACCGGCTGCATTTACCCATCTTACCGCTCAATTAAAAGATAGGACTGTAGTTCGTATTTATCAATCTGTCGTTTCAGGCGTATTGACTAGCGGCGGAAAAGTTGAAGCCCCCATAGGCCGGCATCCTCTACAACGTAAGCGTATGGCGGTAATAGAAACAGGTAAACCAGCCGTGACACATTATCGAGTATTAGAACGATATAGAGCGCATACACGCGTCAAAGTACAATTAGAAACGGGTCGTACACATCAAATACGCGTACACATGGCACATATACATCACCCTTTATTAGGTGATCCTGTTTATGCTGGGCGTTTACAATTACCTAAAGGCGCTACGCCACCTTTGGTTGATATGCTAAGACAATTCAAACATCAGGCTTTGCACGCTTATGAGCTCACATTAGAGCATCCTGTCACGCATGAAATCATGACTTGGCAAGCGCCTATTCCTGAAGACATGCAAAAACTGATAGAATGCTTACGCAAAGATACAGAATCGGTAGATAAAAATGACTATCCATACTGAGTTTATTACAGCTGACTGGCCCGCACCTACCCGCGTAAAAGCCTATTCCACATTGAGACATAGCGGAGTCAGTCAAACACCTCGCACTGAATTAAATCAACAGCGTTTAATCGAATTGTTCAAGCTTCCCGAGCCTCCAACATGGATACAGCAAACACACAGTGTCATTCCTGCAGAAGCATTACAAGCAAATCAAAACAAAGAAGCTGATGCAGTCTTTACGCATCAAACCAACAAAGTCTGCGCGGTAGTCACAGCCGATTGTTTACCTGTATTACTGAGTACAAGCACAGGAAGTCATGTTGCCGCCATTCATGCGGGCTGGCGCGGTTTACTCAATGGCATTATCGAAAATACCTTAGACGCATTACATTTACCAACTGACGATATACTTGTATGGCTGGGACCTGCCATTGGACCTAAACAATTCGAAATCAGGAAAGATGTTTATGATGCGTTCATTCAAGTTGATGCTCAGAATACACAAGCTTTTACTGAAATTGGTCATGAACATTGGTTGGCCGATATTTATTTATTAGCGCGTTTACGTTTGCAGAAACGCGGCATACATAAAATATATGGTGGAAATCATTGCACATACAGAGAAGATGAGAATTTTTTTTCATACAGGCGCGAAGGACAAGCAACAGGAAGAAATGTAAGTTTAATTTGGATTGAAGATTCAATAATTAAATTGTAGTACTATTAGAGTTCGAATAGCTACCAGAGGATACATGATGAAAGCAATCAAATGGTTTATAACAAGCATCGTATGCCTATTGAGTATTAACTGCTTAGCTGGCACACCTATTGCTGCAGGCTTAGCACCTATGTTACCTAAAGTGTTACCCGCTGTTGTCAACATACGTGCCGCTGTAAAAGTCACCGACATTACTACATTAAATCGATTGCAAAAAGAAAGAGGCGCGAATAACCAAAATGGTGACATACCTGAGACATTCTTATCAGTAGGCTCAGGTGTCATCGTTGATCCCAATAAAGGTTACATCATGACAAATGCGCATGTGATCAATGACGCACAAATTGTGACTGTCACACTGGGAGACGGGCATCACTATACTGCAAAAATTATAGGGTTAGATAAACCTTCTGATGTGGCTGTCTTGCAAATTAAAGCTAAAAACCTGACATCTATCACCATGGGTGATTCAAATAATTTAAAAGTTGGCGATACCGTTGCCGCCATAGGAAACCCATTTGGTCTCAATCAAACAGTGACCTCTGGAATCATAAGTGCATTAGGCCGCACTACATTAGGCATAGAGAATTATGAAAATTTCATTCAAACTGATGCCCCTATCAATCCTGGCAATTCAGGCGGCGCACTGATTAACATGCAAGGTGAGTTAATTGGTATTAATACAGCTATTTTGGCGCCTGATAGAGGCAGCATAGGAATAGGCTTTGCTATTCCATCCAATATGGCAAAAAGTATTATGCAGCAATTAATTGACTTCGGTGACGTACGCCGCGGCACATTAGGAATAGGCGCTCAAGATATTACACCCGATATACAAGCTGCATTTAATTTAAAAAACACCAATGGCGCCGCTGTCACTCTAGTAAAAATTGACTCTCCCGCTTCAAAAGCAGGCTTAGAAGCAGGTGACGTTATTACGGCTATCAACAACACAGACATTAAAAATGCAAATGATGTAGTCAACACAATAGGAGCATTACGTGTTAATTCAAAAATCAGCATAGCCATATTACGCATGAACAAACCGCTGATCTTACATGGTACTTTATCAGATCCAAAAGATATAAAAGCAGCCAACCAAGCTAACGATCCATTTTTTTATGGCGTCGCATTGAATAACTTTACTTTACTCAGCCCTATTCATGGATTGATTAAAGGGGTATTAGTTGTTTCTGTTGAACCAGACAGCCATGCATGGCAAGCTGACCTTCGTCCTGGCGACGTTATCTATTCAATTAACCAACAAAAAGTTGCCGACATAGATGAACTTAAAAAAGCAGCAAACACTGCAAAAAGTTCGATCTTATTAAATGTATTACGTGATTCAGGTGCTATTTTCATATCAATAAACAAAGAAGACTCTTAAAATTCATAGTTAAACAAAAATGAAACCTCACCCCACACTCATATCATTATGATCGAGTGTGGTGAAAAATTTTTTTATTTTAAAATAAAGCAAAGGAATTGATTTATGAATACCAGAAAAGATGAATACAATGAAAACACGCAAAATTCAGCATTAATTACCGATCACGACATGCCAGAAGAAAAAGATATCGTTGAAGTGAGAATCAATAATACCGTTGCACAAGATGAACAACACTCAGATGAAACATCTGAACAGTTATCTGATGTCGAAAGCAGTCTCGCCACAGAGAGTGATTGTGATTCTCGCTCACTTCCTTCTATCGATTTAAGCGACTTTATCACGACACCACCACCCTCCCCAGTGACCCCAATAAATTTAGATTCACCCATTACAGCAATTAAGGTGCTTTTTTTTCAAGAACAAAAACAAGAGCAAGTGCAAGAACAAGAACAAGAACAAGAACAAGAACAAGAAAATAAATTATTATCTGTTTCTGCAACTTACGAGCGTTATGAAAAAGAAATTCAGCAAATCAATCAAGTTCTAGGTTACATAGAACATTCTTTAAGAAAAAATTTAGCACATTTATGCAAGTCCAATTTAACATTAAAAGAATTGGCAAATATGCACTGTCATGTCGGAAAAAATAAAGGCCTAGACATGCTGCAAGCTATTGCTCAACAAAAAATGTATATCAATAAGTTAAGTTGGGCTCCCTATATTCCTACTATTTTTATTGCACTGCCTTTCATACCTGCACTTTTCAAATTACCGTTAACCTTGACTATGCTTCTTTTAAGCAACCAGATTGATAAACACTGCTTTAATGAATACAGTAATGATTTAAAAAAATTAGAATCCATTGCGGATACACAAAAAAATCTTCATGAGAAAAAAGCAAAAGCCACGGAAAATTTCACAAAAGAAACAACCAAAAAAGACGGCCAAATAGCTGAATCAGCTGCTCTAGCAACTAAAAATTTCAGTGAAGATCCTGCGCTTTATCGCTGTTTTGTTTAATCGTGATAAGCTGACGGGCCTGCTCTAATGGAATTCCATTGAACCTGCGTAGGTTGGGTTGAGTGGTTTTTTATTAACCCC
>JARLJN010000188.1 GCA_031291255.1 Gammaproteobacteria bacterium | reverse complement strand
GTTGGTATTGTTTTTTTTTGGGGGGTATATATATATTTTTTTAAAATTTTTTTTAATTTTATGTGGGTGTCCGCCCTGGGGTTTTTTTTTTTATATTTAAAAAAAATAATTTTTTTTTTTTTTTTTTATTTTTTTTTTTTTTTTTTTTTTTTTTTTTTTTTTTTTTTTTTTTTTTTTTTTTTTTTTTTTTTAAAAAAAATAATTTTTTTTTTTTTTTTTTTTTAAAAAAACCCCCCACAACCCAACCTACGCCCAACCTACACGGGATACACTACATGCCAAGAATTGATTTCTATATTATTGAAGACAAAGACGCTAATGCGCGCTTGCAACTCGCTTGCAGACTTGTCGAAAAAGCCTATAAAAATAAGCATAGAATTTACATACACACAGATGATGAAGCAGAAGCTTATCAACTTGATGAATTACTTTGGACATACAGAGAAGACAGTTTTCTTCCACATAATCTTTACGGAGATGGCCCTGATTCTGCTCCACCGATTCAAATTGGTTTTAATGTCACACCTGAAAAACAACGTGATATATTAGTCAACCTAAGCAAACAAGTTCCCGAATTTTATTTACAATTTAATCGTGTTTTAGAAATAGTACCTAACGAAGCAGACAGACAAGAAATCGCTCGTGAACATTATCGATTTTATAAATCTCAAGGTCACGACCTCACTACACACAAACTACAAACAGTTGAATAGCGCAGATAACCCTATGGATAAAACTTACAACCCTCAAACAATTGAATCGCATTGGTATAAAACCTGGGAAGCAAAAAATTATTTTGCACCTTCTGGTGAAGGCAATCCCTATTGCATCATGATTCCTCCGCCCAATGTCACAGGCAGTTTACACATGGGGCATGGTTTCCAAGCCACGCTCATGGATACCTTAATCCGTTATCATCGCATGAAAGGTGATAACACGCTCTGGCAAACAGGAACGGATCATGCTGGCATTGCAACGCAGATGGTTGTAGAGCGCCAATTGTTAGCTGAAGGAAAATCACGTCATGATTTTTCACGCGAAGTCTTTATCGAAAAAATTTGGGGTTGGAAAAAAGAATCCGGTGACACGATTACAAAACAATTTCGCCGCTTAGGTGCATCCATGGATTGGTCTCGTGAACGTTTCACTATGGACGAAACCTTATGCAAATCAGTGCGTGAAGTATTTATTCGTCTTTACGAAGAAAAATTAATTTATCGCGGCACACGCTTAGTGAACTGGGATCCAAAATTTCTCACTGCTATCTCAGATTTAGAAGTGATAAGCACTGAAGAAGAAGGAAAATTATGGCATATTCGTTACCCCATAGTGGATAGCAAAGAATATATTAGTGTTGCAACAACACGACCTGAAACATTATTAGGTGACGTTGCAGTCGCTGTCAATCCTGACGATGAACGTTACAAACATTTGATAGGCAAACATGTAGAATTACCTTTAACTAATCGCACTATTCCTATTATTGCAGATGATTACGTAGAAAAAGAATTTGGCAGTGGCTGCGTTAAAATCACGCCTGCACATGATTTCAATGACTATGCCGTAGGAATGCGTCATAACCTTACACCCATAAATATTTTAACACCTGATGCACACCTTAACGAAAATGTACCAGTTGCTTATCAAGGCATGGAACGTTTCGCCGCACGTAAAAAAATATTACACGATTTAGAATCATTAGACTTATTAGAAAAAACAGAAAAACACACGCTAAAAATTCCACGCGGTGACAGATCAGGCGTTGTGATTGAACCTTATTTAACTGAACAATGGTACATGAACATGAAACCATTAGCAGAGCCTGCAATTGCTGCTGTGAAAAATGGTGATGTGAAATTCGTTCCTGAGAATTGGGATAAAACGTATTTTCAATGGTTAGATAACATTGAAGACTGGTGTATCAGCCGTCAACTGTGGTGGGGACATCGTATTCCTGCTTGGTATGATGATGCAGGAAATATTTATGTAGGGCATGATGAAGACGATGTACGTGCACGCAACAATCTTGCTGAAACAGTTGAGCTACGTCAAGACAGCGACGTATTAGATACCTGGTTTTCATCTGCGTTATGGCCATTTTCTACATTAGGCTGGCCAGATCAAACCAACGAATTAAAAACATTTTATCCTACTCAAGTTCTTGTGACTGGCTTTGATATTATATTCTTTTGGGTCGCTCGCATGATCATGATGGGGCTGAAATTCACAGGACAAGTACCTTTCAAAGAAGTGTTAATCACTGGTTTAATTCGTGATAGCGACGGACAGAAGATGTCTAAGTCTAAAGGCAATGTATTAGATCCATTAGATTTAATTGACGGTATTAGCTTGCAAGCTTTATGTGAAAAACGCACTTACGGTTTAATGCAGCCTGCGATGGCACAAAAAATAGAGAAGTCCACACAAAAACATTTTCCTGATGGTATTTCTGCACACGGCACAGATGCCGTACGATTTACATTTTGTGCATTAGCATCACATAACCGCGAGATACGTTATGACTTGAATAGATTGGATGGTTACAGAAATTTTTGTAACAAACTGTGGAACGCATCGCGTTACGTCATGATGAATACTGAAGGTCAAGACAACGCTGATGCTAAAGACAATGTATTATCGCTGCCTGATAAGTGGATATTATCTCGTTTGCAAAAAACCATAGAATCTGCTGAACAAGCTATTAATTCTTATCGTTTTGATTTTCTTGCTCAAACACTTTATGAATTCACGTGGAATGAATTTTGCGATTGGTACTTAGAATTATCTAAACCGATTTTAACATCACCTAACAGCACGCCAGCTGAATTGCGCGGCACGCGTCACACACTGGTGACAGTGTTGGAAACTTTGTTACGCTTAATGCACCCAGTGATTCCATTCATTACTGAAGAAATTTGGCAGCGCGTTGCACCACTTGCTAACATTCATGCTGAAACAATTATGTTGCAGCCTTACCCTGCTGCTAATAAAATTCTAGAAGATGAAGCGGCAGAAAGCGAACTAGAATGGGTGAAACAGATAGTCACTGCGGTTCGTAACATACGCAGTGAAATGAATATTGCACCTGGAAAACCGTTACCGATTTTATTTAACAAAGGTACGGCCTTAGATAAAAAATATTCTGCTAATAATCAAAATCTGATTTTATCATTAGGACGATTTGAATCCGCTACGTGGTTAAATGCATCTGATACTATTCCAGAATGCGCTACCGCACTGGTTGGTGAATTAGAAATTTTAATTCCCATGGCTGGCTTAATTGATAAAGGTGAAGAGACTGCACGTATTAATCGAGAAATTGTCAAATTCACAAAAGAATTAGAACGCGTAGAAAATAAATTACAAAATCCTAGCTTTGTAGACAAAGCTCCTGCTGATGTGGTTGCAAAAGAAAATGAAAAATTAGCAGAATTCAAAGTGACACTTGAAAAGTTGCAGGCGCAATTAGAAAAAATTTCTAGCCTCTAAAGCCATAGCTATTCCCCTTCTCCCGCTTGCCGGAGTATGTAGGTTGGGTTGAGTGCTCCTTACGAAACCCAACGTAACATTATGTTGGGTTTCGTTGAAAACCACTCAACCCAACCTACGAAAACTCATATTGCTATATGGCATTAATTTTTTTTCTTCGCCATCTCTTTCGGGGGTAAATAACATTGCACGAGTTTGCGTTAACGGCGGAGCTGAGTTAGACGCACGTGGTATTGTGCTGTCGTTATCTGAAAAACTTCTTCTTACTGCAGGCGTGTGAATATACAGAGCATCATCTATGCTTTTTATTTCGCTACCAATTTGACTTAATGATTTATCCATCTCATTAATTTGTTTATTATTATTTTTGTACTCATACACCACCATGGGTAATGTTAAGCAAGAAATAACTATGCTCGCATAATTTATTTCAGCATCATCAAACTCTTGGAAAATAAAATGGATTAACAAAATAACAGACAACATTATTCCTGAAATATTAAAGCTATCCATGAAAACATTTGCCATTTTATTTAATGTAGTTGGCAGATAAATTTCATTTCCATCATTGCGAATAGTTAGGAATTGTTTTCGTATGACTATTAGCGCAGCATCATCCGCTAATTGTATTTTTTCGTGGGCTTCATGAAATAATTCTTTGAGGTATAACTTATCTTCAGTGAGATCAACAGACAAACACTCTATTCCTTCTACAACCAACATAGCCAGTAACAAATATATCTTAGCCATGACTGGAATGTCAGCTGCAGAAGCATTGCTTTTCCCGATTAAATCATAGTGTTTCAACCAAAATATATGGGGAATCGCTCTAATAAATCGATACGGGACTTGAGTTAATTCTTTTTTTACTTTAGCAAACAGTGAAGCTGATATTAACGATTTTGGCATTCAATCAAACCATGACGCTTTACGACAGTATCTAACTCTTGCATGCAACGCAGTAAGGCTTCTAATTTATCGAAGGGCCACATGTTAGGGCCGTCAGATGGCGCTGCATCAGGATTAGGATGTGACTCCATGAAAATACCTGACACCCCCGCTGCAACTGCAGCACGTGCAAGCACAGGAACAAATTCACGTTGACCACCTGATACCGTGCCTTGACCGCCAGGCAGTTGTACTGAGTGAGTTGCATCATAGACTACTGGGCAACCTGTCTCTCGCATAATCGCGAGTGAACGCATGTCAGACACTAAATTGTTATATCCAAAACTCACGCCGCGCTCGCACACTAAAATTTGTTTGTTACCTGTTTCACGCGCTTTTTCAACGACGTTTTTCATTTCCCACGGAGACAGAAATTGGCCTTTTTTAATATTCACTGGAATATTTTGTTTTGCGACTCGCTGAATAAAATTAGTTTGTCTGCATAAAAAAGCGGGGGTTTGTAGAAAATCAACTACGGATGCGATTTCTTCAATAGGGCTGTCTTCATGCACATCTGTTAATACAGGAACGTTAATTGTTTTTTTAACTAACTCTAAAATCCGCAAGCCTTCTTCTACGCCTAACCCACGAAAACTTTTGCTAGAGGTACGGTTGGCTTTATCGTACGAAGATTTATAAACGAAATTAATATTTAATTTTTTTGCAATTTCTTTTAAAAATCCTGCAGTGTCTAATGCAAATTGCTCACTTTCAATAACACAAGGGCCAGCTATTAAAAAAAAAGGTTGATCTAACCCTACTTTAAATCCACAAACTTCCATGCCCTTTCCCCGTTTAAATGAATGTTATGATTTTTTTTGATTAGCGCGTGCCGCACGTATGAATCCAGTAAACAATGGATGACCGTAACGCGGTGTTGACGTAAATTCTGGATGAAACTGACAACCCACAAACCAAGGATGATCTGGCAGCTCTATCATTTCTACCAATCCGCCTGTTTCAGAACGGCCAGACACTTTCAATCCAGCAGCTTCTATTGCAGGCAACAAAGTATTATTCACTTCATAGCGATGCCTATGGCGTTCAGTGATAGTGTCTTTGCCATATAATTTTTCAGCTAAGGTTCCATGCACTAACTTACAAACCTGACCACCTAAGCGCATAGTGCCGCCTTTGTCAGAATGTTGATGACGAACTTCTTTCACGCCTGATTGATCTATCCATTCTGTGACTAAAGCAACAACAGGATAATCCGTTTCGTCATTAAACTCGGTACTGTTTGCCGCTGGCATATTCGCTTTATGACGCGCATATTCTATCAATGCAATTTGCATGCCTAAACAGATTCCCAAATAAGGCACTTTATTTTCACGTGCATATTGCGCAGCTAATACCTTTCCTTCAACGCCGCGTCTACCAAAACCTCCAGGTACAATAATGGCATCCACATTCGTTAATAATTGCGTGCCGTCTCTTTCAATTTCTTCTGAATCTATATAAACAATATTCACTCGTGTGCGAGTTTGTATGCCTGCATGCAGCAATGCTTCTGAAAGCGATTTATATGATTCAGTCAAATCCATATACTTGCCTACCATACCTATGGTCACTTCAGCATCGGGATTACGAAAGGCATCGACCACGGCTTCCCATTCACTGAGATCGGCTTTTTTCGCTGTAATACCCAACATGTCGACGACTATGTCATCTAAACCTTGCTTGTGTAGTTCAAGTGGAATTTGATAAACGAAATCGACATCGAGTAAAGGAATAACCGCACGCTTTTCTACGTTAGTAAACAAAGCGATTTTTGATCTAGCAGATTCTTGTAAGGGTCTGTCACAACGGCACAATAAAATATCGGGTTGTATACCAATGGAACGCATTTCTTTTACAGAGTGCTGAGTCGGTTTGGTTTTAATCTCACCCGCAGTTTGTATGTAAGGAACTAATGTAAGATGGATAAATATAGCGTTTTTGCGGCCCAACTCCACACGCATTTGTCGTATGGCTTCTAAAAATGGGAGTGACTCAATATCGCCCACTGTGCCGCCAATTTCTATCATGGCAATATCAGCATCACCAGCGCCTGCAATAATACAGCGGCGAATTTCATCGGTGATATGCGGGATAACTTGAACCGTACCCCCCAAATAATCCCCTCTCCTTTCGTTACGAATCACATTTTCGTAAACGCGGCCGCTGGTAAAGTTATTCGCTTTGGACATAGTGACTCGCACAAAGCGTTCATAGTGGCCCAAATCTAGGTCAGTTTCTGCGCCATCTTCAGTCACAAACACTTCGCCATGCTGCAAAGGATTCATGGTGCCAGGGTCAACATTGATGTAAGGGTCTAATTTCATTAAGGTTACTTTGAGACCGCGAGCCTCAAGTATAGATCCTAATGAAGCGGAAGCTATACCCTTGCCCAGTGAGGAAACTACACCACCCGTGATAAAAATATATTGTGTCATAACAGCTCATTCTTAATAATTTTAGTTGAGTGGGACTTTAGCAAAATCGACTAGCGCCCGCAATGCCAATCCGACTTGCGAAAGAATACACGTGTAGCCTGGATTGAGCGCTGTGAAAATCCGGGATTTGCCGGCATGGATCCGTTGAACCCTTCCCCGGATTTTCGCAGCGCTCAATCCGGGCTACATTTCTTTTTTTAGATTGACTCTTTGTGCATTCAGCCTTAACCTAAATCCTCATTGGAAGATATAGCTGTGTTAGTATCGTTTAAGGAGAAACAAATGGTTTGCAGAATATTTATCGCTTTTATCGTATTAGTTGCCGTTCTTGTAGGGGTTCTTGCCCTCGCCCTTCCTCGTGAAGATTTAATTCGCTTAATTATGTTCCGTGATTTCTTCGATGTTTCTTTACCCATCTTAGGCTTTGGTGCACTTGTAAAATATCTGTGCTCTTGCAAAGACCGTTGTTGTTGCGGCGATACACACTGCAACACACCGCCAAAAGCATAACAAATCTTTATTAAACGGCTAATTAACGTTAGCCGTTTAAAATCAATTTAATACAGTATCCTGCTTCATTTTCTCCAGCCAGACAGTGGTCATCTACAAAATAACCCACGGCAGAAATCAAGGTATCTCCACAAAAAATGAGCGGTATTCTGTCTCTTTCCCAATGAGGCACATTCCAAGTCTGAAAAAGTTTTTTAAGACTATGATGACAGTCTCCTCTGTTAGGCAAGTGACAAGTCTCACCCCCTTGTCTAAAACGTACAGTAATATTTGCTAAATCCTTACGTAAGCCATGATGTTGCTGAGCCGTACTCAATGTGCCTATTCCAGCTATCGTTAAAGGGCTAGTTAAGTCATCCCAAACGAGTATTTCATTCACATCATGGGGCGATAATGACGATAGCGCATAAAGATCATCATGATAACGCCTGACTTCAGCCCCCTTCCAAAGCAACAGAGGTGTGCGGTCATGACGAGCATGAAGCACATGTTGAACTTGTTGTAATTTGGCAGTCGAAGGGGTTAATAGGCCGCTAGCTTTAAACCACAACCTTAATAACTGATAAAGCCGTGCAGCAGGCAGCGTTAACAACTTTTCCACTGACAAAGTATTGACAGCCTGCCCTCTGCAAAACTCTAAATCCTGCTCAGCCATGCTGTTCAATAAAGCTTGCGCTTCAGCACAATGCTCAGCCGTACGCCCAAACGTTTTTGTCAGCTGAGGCCATTGTTCTTTTAACAGCGGGATAATTTTATGGCGCAAATAATTTCGTGAAAAATGCGTATTTAAATTAGACTCATCCTCTATCCACTCTAATTGATTTTCACGGGCATACAGCGTTAAATCCGCACGGGTATAATCTAATAAGGGTCTAGCATGAAACCCTTTGCTAAAGGCTTTAATAGCGGGCATAGCAGATAAACCTTTAGGTCCTGAGCCTCGCAAAAGCTGTAACAGTACTGTTTCGGCTTGATCATCTTGTTGATGGGCAGTCAGCAGCAAATCATTAGGCGCTAATAAGGCTGAAAAAACAGCATAACGTGACTCTCTAGCGACCTCTTCAGGACTTTCACCCACACTCGCTTGCGCATTCACTGTGTAATGTACAAATTTAACATTTAGCTGCTCACAGGTATTTTTACAATGCATCACCCAATCATCTGCATACGCACTCAGTCCATGGTTAACATGTACAGCGCATAAGTTGATGGGATGTGTTTTTTTTAATTCTGCAAACAGATGCAATAAGACGTGCGAATCTAAACCGCCGCTATACGCTAACCAATAGGTAGGCTCAGAGCCGTGAGCGAGATAAAATTCTTCAACAGAATCATTCAAATCACGTCATCCCATAAGCCATGATACGCTTATAGCGCTGCTCAACTAATTGCGTAATTGAATAACGCTGTAATTCTTTTAATTGCTCAGCCAACGCGTTTTTTAAGGTTTCTGCCATCAAATCATAATTACGATGCGCGCCACCCAATGGCTCTGGCAGCACTTGATCAACCAAGCCCAACTTAAAGATTTGCTCAGCAGTCACGCCCATAGCCTCTGCGGCCTGAGGTGCTTTGTCAGCTCCCTTCCATAAAATGGAAGCACAGCCTTCAGGTGAGATAACAGAATAAATCGAATACTGAAGCATTAATACCCTATCACCCACGCCTATGGCCAATGCACCGCCTGAGCCGCCTTCACCTATCACCGTGCAAATAATCGGGGTTTTTAGCTTCGAAAGTACGAATAAATTACGGGCAATCGCTTCACTTTGATTACGCTCTTCCGCACCTATCCCAGGATAAGCACCGGGCGTATCAATAAATGTGAATATAGGCAGCTTAAATCGTTCGGCCATTTCCATTAAACGCAATGCCTTGCGATAGTCTTCAGGATTAGGCATGCCAAAATTTCGCTCTACTTTTTCTTGGGTTTTGCGGCCTTTTTCATGGCCTATGACCATGACAGGTTGATCCTGAAAGCGTGCAATGCCTGCCACTATAGATGGCCCTTTAGAAACAGCTCTATCGCCTTGCAGCTCATCAAATTCGGTAAAAATACGACTGATGTAGTCTGCAGCATGAGGACGTTGAGTATGCCTGGCGAGCTGGGTCACCTGCCAAGGTGTTAAGCGGGAAAATATATCTCGAGTGAGCTGATTACTTTTTAGTTCTAATCGTAAAATCTCATCACTGATATTAATATCACTGTCTTTATCCACCATACGCAGCTCTTCTATCTTAGCTTCTAGCTCTGCAATAGGTTGTTCAAAATCTAAAAAATTCAAATTCATTTATAGCCTCAAATTATTGTACTGTATCAACTTTCCCCCCCGCCTGCGGGAACAGGGAAATTGTTAAGACTTTAGAGCACAATATGATAGCTCATCTAGGCGTTTTATGCCTATAATTTCTCCCAGCATTCATCATATAGGCAGCTAAATGGACCCGCGCTTTATACATCTACGACTACATTCTGAGTATTCTTTGATCGATGGCATAGTCAAAATAAAGCCCATGATTGCGGAAGCTGTTAAACTTGGCATGCCGGCTATAGGCTTGACGGATCAAGGAAACCTATTTGGAACGGTCAAGTTTTATCAAGCTGCATTACAAGCAGGCGTAAAACCCATTATTGGAGCCGATATTTGGCTGTTCAATGAGCTAGACCCTAAAAACCCTTTTCGAATGACTCTGTTTTGCCAAAACAACCAAGGATACAAAAACTTACTCCAATTGCTTTCACTTGGGTTTTTAGAAGGCCAGCTACATGAAAAACCTCAAATCAAACGCGACTGGATAAGCACTCACGCAGCAGGTTTATTAGCGCTGTCTGGCGCACATTATGGTGATATTGGCCAAGCACTACTCGCGAATGATACAGATCGCACTGAAGAATTAGTTCAGTTCTGGCAAGCTCTTTTTCCAGAACGTTATTACTTAGAATTGCAGCGCACAGGGCAGGCACAATCCGAAAATTATCTGCAAGCTGCTTTATCGCTTGCCGAAACCCACAAGCTTCCACTGGTCGCAACCAATGATGTGCGGTTTTTATTTAAAGATGATTTTGATGCACACGAAGCGCGAGTTTGCATACACGATGGCTGCACCTTAGCTGACCCGCGACGCACACGAGCTTACACTGAAAATCAATACTTCCGTACGCCTGAAGAAATGGTAGAGCTGTTTGCTGATATCCCTTCCGCACTAGAAAATACAGTTGAAATAGCCAAACGTTGTAACGTAACACTGCAACTCGGTAAAAGTTATTTACCTCAACTCCCCGTTCCTGAAGGTTTTACCACAGAAACTTACTTGGGCGCAGTGGCACAAGAAGGGTTAGAAGAACGTTTAAAAATTTCTTTCGATACCACATCACCTACATTTGCAACACAACGTCACGCTTATGATTTACGTCTACAAGCAGAGATAGACGTTATCAATAAAATGGGCTTCCCAGGTTACTTTTTGATTGTGGCTGATTTCATACGCTGGGCAAGACAAAATGATGTGCCTGTAGGGCCAGGCCGTGGATCAGGTCCTGGATCTCTGGTTGCATACGCATTAAAAATTACGGATCTCGATCCATTGGAACATGAACTATTGTTTGAGCGTTTTCTCAATCCAGAACGCGTGTCCATGCCTGACTTTGATATCGATTTTTGCATGGAAGGACGTGATCGCGTAATTGATTATGTGATGCGCACACATGGACACGAAAGTGTTTCGCAAATTATTACTTACGGCAGTATGGCTGCAAAAGCAGTTGTGCGCGACGTAGGACGCGTGCTAGGCATGAGCTATACCTTCGTCGACAAACTTGCAAAATTAATTCCATTTGAAATTGGCATCACACTGGATAAAGCCTTAGAACAAGAAGCCGTGCTTCGTGATCGTTATGAAAAAGAAGATGATGTGCGCACACTGCTAGACCTCGCATTAAAACTCGAAGGTACAGTGCGTAATGTCGGTAAACACGCTGGTGGTGTTGTGATTGCACCAGGCAAGCTTACTGATTTTTCACCGCTGTATTGTGAAGCGGGACAATCGGATCACATCGTTACGCAATTTGATAAAGACGATGTAGAAGCTGTTGGCTTAGTTAAGTTTGACTTTTTAGGATTGCGCACACTCACCATCATAGATTGGGCTGTGAAAAATATTAATAAAATTCGTAAGGCCATCAACGAAGCGCCTATTGATATACATTTACTGCCTATGAATGATGCGAAAACATTTACATTATTAAAAGCCTGCAAAACCACCGCCGTATTCCAATTAGAATCTCGCGGCATGAAAGATTTAGTGAAACGTTTACAACCCGATTGTTTTGAAGACATAGTCGCATTAGTTGCATTGTTTCGTCCTGGACCTTTGCAATCAGGCATGGTCGACGATTTTATTAATCGTAAACATGGACGCTCTAAAGTTATTTATCCGCATCCCAAATTAGAACCGATTTTACGTCCTACTTATGGTGTTATTGTTTATCAAGAACAAGTGATGCAGATCGCACAATCACTTGCAGGTTATTCTTTAGGCGCTGCAGATTTATTACGTCGCGCTATGGGTAAGAAAAAACCTGAAGAGATGGCCGCACAACGAGAATTATTTTGCAAAGGTTCTGTTGAACGTGGTGTTGAATTAGAAAATGCAACTTACATATTTGACTTAATGGAAAAGTTTGCGGGTTATGGTTTTAATAAATCTCACTCAGCGGCTTATGCTTTAATTGCTTATCAAACAGCTTGGTTAAAAGCACATTACACAGCAGCTTACATGGCAGCTGTATTGTCTTCTGATATGGATCACACTGACAAAGTCGTGAATTTTATTGATGAATGTAAATCACTGAGCTTACATGTTGCTCCGCCTAATATTAATCACAGCGAGTATATGTTTATCGTTTTAGACTCTACACACTTGGCTTATGGTTTGGGCGCAGTCAAAGGCGCAGGACAAGCTGCAATTGAAGCTATTATTTTAGAACGTGAACAACGCGGAAAATTTTTAGATTTATTTGATTTCTGCCGTCGTGTTGATATGCGCAAAATGAATAAACGCGTTTTAGAAGCACTTATAAAAGCGGGTGCGTTTGATACTATAGGGCCGCATAGAGCCAGCATCATGGCATCACTGCCATTAGCATTACAACAAGCCGAACAAGATTTACGAAATCAAACATTAGGACAGCATGATTTATTTGGTAATGCGAATCCTGAAACACCTGATATGAAATATGTGGGTGCGAAACCTTGGAGTGATCAAGAACGTTTATTTAATGAAAGAGAAACCTTAGGTTTATATCTTACTGGTCATCCTATACATAGATTTGCACAAGAGTTACCGCATTTCACAACAAGTTGCATCGCAGATCTGCGACCTACGGGACAAAAGAAATCAGTTACTGTTGCAGGTATCATTTCAGGATTACGCTCTATACAAACCAAACGCGGCGATCGCATGGCCATAGTGAGCATAGAAGATGGCAGCGGACAAATTGACATTTTATGTTTTGCAGAAATTTACAATCTCTATCGAGAATTACTGATTAAAGATCAAGTCATCATAGTGGATGGTGAAGTCAGTATAGATGAATTCAATGACAGTTATCGTATGACATGCAAAGATATTTTTTCAATTGACCAAGCGCGCGCACGACATGCGAAATATTTAAAAATTTGTTTGCCTAAACAGCAAGCTGATTCGTTAGAAAAACTGGCTGCTGTGTTAGAAAAATTTAGCGGCGGGCGCTGTCATGTGGTGATTGATTATTTTCGTGATGATGCAGCTGCGACTTTAAAATTAAATGAAAAATGGTGCATACATCCAACAGAATTATTAATACAAACTTTACGCGATATGTTTACCAATACCCGTGTGGAAATGGTTTATTAGATTGGTTGCGGCGGGATCCCGGATTTTCGCAACGCTCAATCCGGGCTACATGCGACTCAATACTCTATATTAAAACTCAAAATCTAATGCTAAACTTGTTAAAATTTTTATTCCCCAATCAAAACGAGGTAACTATGAAATCTATGTTTTCCTATTGTTTGAAATTGTTATTAATATTGTTAAGCCTCTCTTTTTTTCCTACACTCAGCAACGCATCAAATCAAACCCCATTCAATCAAATCACTTTTTTTGGTGACAGCCTCACTGACAATGGCAATTTTTTTAAAGTGTCTTTAGGACTGATGCCTAAATCACCGCCTTATTTTCATGGGCGTTTTTCCAATGGGGTGACATGGGCTGAAGTCGTCAGTGAATTTTTCGCTAAGAATCACGTAAAATCTGCAAATTATGCATTGGGTGGAGAAACAACTGTTTTTCATAATCCGTTTGAAGGATTTCTCCCTTACACGCTGACGTCTTCAGTCGAAGATTATTTATTTCATAATGCACTGAATGATAAATCGCATAACTTATATATCATTTGGATAGGCGCGAATGATTATATTCCGCAAAAAACATTCGATGAAAAACTAGTAGATAACGTCATTACCACCATGAATGATAATATTGAAAAGTTAATTAAAAATAAGGGTATGAATTTTCTAGTTGTTAACTTACCTGACTTATCATTAACACCACGCGGTAGAGCCAGTAGTAATGCTAAAATATTAGCTCAGTATAGCGCGGTGCATAATGAAAAATTAAATGCCGCAATTTCTGCTTTAAAAAATAAGCATCCCGAAATTGCTCTGTTCATCTACGATATAAATGATTTATTTAACCAAATGGTTGCTGATCCAGAAGTATTTAATAAACAATATAATACTCATATCACTAATACTTCTACAGGATGCTGGGATGGAGGCTATACAGCACAACAAATGTTACAAGACAACATGTCTATCAAAGCAGAGTTGGATCAGAAAGCTAAACTGAATGGTCTAGGAAAAAATATTGATACGACTAATCTTGCAAACGCTATTACAGTTAACCCTGATTTAGCAGTAACCTATGCTGTCACAAAAAGTTATGAGCATGGTGCTACAGCATGTGTTAATCCCGATGAAAATTTATTTTGGGACTCACTGCACCCCTCTGCTGTCACACACAACTTGTTGGCATTGAGATTTATTGATTTTATTAATGAACATTATACGCGGGCATAAAAATAAAAAAGGGCAGATTTTTCTGCCCTTTTTTAATTCCATTTAAAACTATTACATTACGTGCAACTGAACTGGCGCCATCAAACTTTTAGTTTTTGAATGAATTCTTTCAAAATAAGTTACGTCTTCCTCATCAACTTGCAAAGGGTGTGTATGCATACCAGTAATCATAATTTGCTTAGCTCGAACTAACTCTAACTCATGAGCAATCATGTTAAATATCTTGCTGCAAAGCTCACTGCCTACGCTAGTTTTACTATAACTTTCATAGACGCTGTCGCCTAATTTATTCAAGAAACCTTCAGAAGTACCTTCATAATTATCTAATACTTCTCGGAATAATCTTGATCTTTCTCTACCCGCACTTCCTTTACGCAGACCACCTGTTAATGAGAGTCTAGAGAAAAAATAGCTGAGTTGGCCTTCATTTGCTTGACGAGCAGGATTTACACCATCGTCATAGCTGTCCAATATTTGTCTCAAATTCTCTTTTAAAACTTCTAAAGATCGAATAGTCATCTGTTTTCTCTCAATTATGTCAATTTTGAGCAGATAATAGCATGAATTATCACTGAGTTCTATATTTTGGATTATTTTTATACTTATTTGTCGAAATTATTTTGGGAGGTAACGCGCAACAGGCGCGTAGGAACGCCTATGAATCACAGAGATACCATGAGCCTCTAATGCGGCTAAATGGTCTTTGGTAGGATAGCCTTTGTGCTTAGCAAAACCGTACTGAGGAAATTCTTGGTCTAGCACTAACATTTCACGGTCACGCGTGACTTTTGCCAATATAGAGGCCGCGCTTATAGCCGGCTCTGTTTTATCACCTTGTATGATAGTTCTCGTTTCGCAAGCCAATTTCGGAGCGCAATTCCCATCAATTAACGCCAAGGTAGGAATAATTTTTAAGCCGGCTATGGCTCTCTGCATAGCTAACAGAGTGGCTTGCAATATGTTGATCTGATCAATTTCGTGAGCTTCAGCACGGCCTATAGCCCAAGCCAGTGCCTTTTCTTGTATAAGCGTAAACAGTAATTCACGTTTTTTTTCTGATAATAATTTCGAATCATTCAACCCAACAATGGGATTTAATGGATCCAAAATAACAGCGGCTGCTACGACTGCTCCCGCCAAAGGTCCTCGTCCTGCTTCATCAACACCCGCTATTAATTGATGCATTTGTGTCGTCATGTGATTTGATTTCCATAATTATGATATTTTATTTTTTATTTAATAAATTTAAAACCGCATCTGCTGCACGTTCATTCGCATTACATCGTAATTGTTGATGAATGTCTAAAAATGTATTTTGAATTTTTTCCATTTTTTCAGGATGATTTAAAAAATCCAAAAGAGCATGCGCTAAATTTTCAGGTGACGCATCATCTTGAATAAATTCCGGAACAATTTTTTGTTTAGCTAAAATATTAGGTAAACCAACATGAGGGATTTTTACTAAACGTCGTCCAATTTGAAAAGTTAAGTTTGCCATGCGATAAGCAATGACCATGGGACGTTTAAATAACATAGTTTCCAACGTTGCTGTGCCAGACGTAACGAGTACTACATCTGCAGCAGCCATCACACTATAAGAATCATTTATTACAAATTGTATGGGCAACTCAGGCGCAAGGCGTTGGCAATGCTCTCGAAATTCTTGGTCTCTTTCTGCATTGGCAGAAGCTGTTATAAATTTTAAGTTTGGATTTTCTCGCCAACATATAACGGCTGTTTGAATAAATACATCTGCTAAATAACGTATTTCATTTTTACGGCTGCCTGGCAGGATTGCAATGTAAGTATCATCTGGATTTAAATTTAATTTTTTTCGTGCTGCGATTTTATCAGGTTGTAATGGAATTAAATCTGCTAAAGGATGCCCTACAAAACAAGCGGGTACGTTATGTTCGTGATAAAAATCTGCTTCAAATGGAAATAATGTTAAAACCAAATCTGTCGCTGCTGCAATTTTATGAATACGTTTTCTACGCCAAGCCCAAACAGATGGACTGACATAATGCACAACAGGAATATTTAATTTACGCAGTTTTAATTCTAATCCTAAATTAAAATCGGGTGAGTCTATCCCTATAAACACATCAGGTTTGTTTTGAGAAAAATGTTTATATAAATTCGCACGCATTTTGATGAGTTCAGGCAAACGACGTAATGGCTCTATCAAACCCATTACCGCTAAACGCTCCATGTCATATAAACTACTACAACCTGCTTCTATCATTTTGGGACCGGCCACACCTGATAGTTGCAAGTCGCGCTTTTTTTCTAGCGCATGAATCAAACCCGCTCCCAATATATCACCTGAGAGTTCACCAGCGATTATGCCTATTTTTAGGGGGTTTTTATTCATTGTTAACTCTGAAATACCAGGCACGTCTATACATCTTTTGTGTTCTTCTACTATTCCGCAATGGGCTATCCTATTTATTTTTTAAACCTCAAACAAGTCAGCAGTCGTGCATAGTTGTTTGAGGTTTAAAAAATAAATAGGATAGCCCCTTGCTCTGCATAAAAGTTAAGATCTGCTTTTTATATACGTTACAGATGTGTGTTAAGGGAGGATAAGGTTTTCTTATTTTTTAAATCCCCAATTTTGTTGGGGTCAGGCCTGCGTTGTGCGTTATGTGGGTAAGTATATTAAGAATTATTAGTCTACACCATAACGCACAACGCAGGCCTGACCCCAAAATTGCAAAGTCGTGCCACCCTACGCATTCCTTAACGTACTATTCCATTTTCTGATGCCTTGATAAAATCCATTAACGTTTTCACTTCAGGGCACTCTATTACCATAGGTTCCAAGTGTTCAATAGCCTTACTCACTACAAAACCTTTACGATAAATAATTTTATAAGCACGACGCAAATTCAATAATGTTTCAGGACTAAAACCACGACGTCTCAAACCTACTGTGTTTAAACCATATGGCTTAGCGTGAAATCCAGACACTTTTACAAAAGGCGGAACATCTTTTTCTATCATAGAACCCATTGCTATAAAACTATGTATACCGACTCTGCATGACTGAAAAACACCTGCGAAACCGCTTAAAATAACATAATCTTCAACGGTAACATGACCTGCAAGTGATGCATTATTTGCAAATATCGTATGATTACCAACGACACAATCGTGAGCGATGTGCACATATGCCATAAATAAATTATCATTGCCGATTTTGGTATGAGATTTATCTTGAGCGGTGCCTCGATTAAAAGTACAAGATTCACGAATAATATTTCTATCACCAATTTCTAAAAATGTTTCTTCGCCTTTGAATTTTTTATCTTGAGGCTCCTCACCTATAGATGAGAATTGGAATATCCTATTATCGCAACCAATTTTAGTAGGTCCTTGTATGACTACATGCGGCCCTATCCAAGTCCCTTCGCCTATCTCTACATTAGGTCCTATAATCGAAAATGGACCTATCTGTACATTTGCACCTATGCGCGCTGTAGGATGAATAATCGCTAGAGCGTGTATCATGGGTTCACTCACAGAATCAACCTCTTCTTGCGCTGAGCAATTCTGCTGAGCATGCCAATTCGCCGTCAACATATGCATCCCCTTGTAATTTCCAAACATCACGCTTAGCTCGAATCACTTCCACTTTCAAGTGCAGCTGATCTCCCGGTTCTACTACACGACGAAATCGCGCATTATCAATTCCAGCAAAAAAATATAAGACTCCCTCGCTAGGAAAGGTATTAGTAGACTTATAAGCAAGCACCGCTGCAGCTTGTGCCAGCGCTTCCAATATTAAAACGCCAGGCATCACTGGACGATTCGGAAAATGACCCATAAAAAAGGGTTCATTAATTGTCACATTTTTCAATGCCACCAATGATTTTCCTTCCTCCATTTCCAACACTCTATCTATCAATAAAAAGGGATGACGATGAGGAAGATATTTTAGTATTTCATGAATATCCATTACACATTTCATGGGATTTTACTCTTTAGTTAACTCTTTGAGGACAGATTCTAATGATTTTACACGCTGTACCAACTCATCTAAGTGATGCAGTCTAACGCTATTCTTACGCCATTTATGATTTGGAACGACACCGCCTGCTCCAGATGAATAAATACCTGGATCTTGTATAGTGTGCGTAATAGCAGACATTCCAGTAATCACCACATTATCAGCTAATCTTAAATGACCACCAATTCCTGCACCACCACCTATTAAACAGTTGTCGCCTATTATGGCACTGCCTGCTATAGCAACACACCCTGCAATCGCTGTGTGTTTACCTATGCGCACGTTATGTCCGACTTGTATCAAGTTATCTAATTTAACGCCCTGGCCTATAACAGTATCTTCTATCGCACCACGATCAATCGAGCAATTAGACCCAATTTCAACATCATCTTCAATAATAACACGGCCTAGCTGTGGCACTTTATGCCAAACCCCTGCATGCTTTGCAATTCCAAAACCGTCACTGCCTATCACTGTGCCACTAGAAATATGGACACGTTTTTTGATTATCACTTCATGATAAACAGTTACGCCAGCATCAATGTAAGTCTCTTCGTCTACAGAACTTCCATCCCCTAAAGTACAATTCGCACCTATCACAACATTAGGACCTATAGTGACATGATTTCCTAAAACACAATGTGGACCTATAGATGCTGTTTTATGTATATGACAATTCTGCCCAACAACGGCTGAAGCATGTATGCCTATTTCAGCATGTGTAGGCGTTGCAAAATAAGCAGCAATCTTTGCATAAGTATAATAAGGATCACGACTAATAATAGAAGTCACAGGACAGGAGATTGAATCGTCTTTTGTTAAAATAACTGCTGCTGCACCAGTCTCAGCAAGATATTTTTTATAACGAGGATTCATTAAAAACGTAATTTGATGAGGCAATGCCTGTGTAATAGTGGCTATGCCGGTTACCACTAGCGCTGAATCACCTTGAACTGTGACATCTAACCCTTTGGTGAGCTCAGCTAGAGTAAATTGAATTTTAGGTGAGGTTGGTATCATAGACTATCACTTAAATAAACTATAAAACGAAAAGGACTAGACATTTCTTTGATAAGAAATGCCCAGCCCTTTATATAGCAGAATAATTATTATTTATTAAAATCTTTAGCAACTAACTTAGTAATATCTGTAGCATCACTTGCATAAACAACTGCTTGTGAATCTAGAACTAAAGAATAACCATTTTGTTTAGCCATATCTGAAATGATTTTGTTTAATTCGCCAAGTATGCTTTGCATAGCTTTATTTTGTTCTTCACTCACTTGTTTTTGGAAAGCGCCAGCATCTTTTAGAAATGAAGCTTTTTCATCAGCAAGTTTTTTATCCATTGCATCACGATCTTTTGGAGTCATGGTAGCAGATTCTTTGTTGAACTTATCAACTTCATCTTGCAACGTCTTTTGCTGAGCTGATAATTTTTCTTGACGTGGTTTGAACTGATCTTGCAATTTTGTATTTACTTTAGCAACCTTTGGGGATTGTAAAAGTACTTGTTGAACATTTACGACTGCGACTTTACTTGCTGGAACAGCTGCGTCTGCCGCATAGGCTGAGCTTGCAGCAACCAGAAGAATTGAGCTTAAAAAAACAAAAACTTTCTTCATAACTTTCTCCAAAAATTAATTATATTCCTATTAAAACAGACCGATGGTGTCACCATACGAACGCATAGTATGTCACGTTTATCCAAAATTAGCACCCATAGAGAATTGAAATATTTCTAAATCATCACCGGGTACACTAGCTGTTGCGCGTCTAGGATTAATCGCTTTTGCCAAACTGACATTAATTGGCCCCATAGGAGACAACCACTCAGCCTGAACGCCTGATGAAAAACGCAAGGGGCCAGATGGAATTCCGCCAAATTTTCGATTATTGAAAGTTTGGAACACATTTCCGCCATCCACATAAATAGACGTACGTATGTTATCCGAAATAAAGTTAGGTAAAATGAGACCCAGACTGGCATCAACAAGTAAGTTACCCCCGGTTGATTGCTGCGTATTATCGAGTGGACCTAACGTATTACCCGCATAACCTCTAACAGAGTCCATACCACCTGCATAAAAATTCTTGAAGAATGGATATTGTTGAGCGCCGCCGTTGAAACTAGAGCCATATGCCACCGCTCCACGCGCTGTGAAAATAAAGTTATTAACAAGCGGATGATACATTGCGCTATTGTAATTCACAGTATAATAGCGCAAAGAATTTCCTTGAACAGGCAAGAAAAGATTCACACCCAGCAACTGCCTTGCGCCTCTAGTAGGAAAGATAACCTTATCACGCGTATCACGTGAGATACCGGCAATCAGATCAAGCTGTTGGAAATGACGACCATGTGTATTTATAAAATTTTGAATATAGTTTGAAATCGTGCCATTAGTCAGCGTAATTAATGTATTTTGGTAACCGTAACCTAGATCCAGTCGATTGACTGCTGAAGTTTCCTGCCCCATAGGAATACTGAAAACATCACTAACATCATATTCATTTGTTCTATAACTATTATTGAGATCTGCTCTTGAAGGCAAAAACTTTGTTAAAGAAATACTCGTGCTGCGACTGATTCCATTCGAAGTAAAATAAGGATCCGTATAGTTAGCACTATAAATACGCGATGCTGCACTTCTTTCTGCATTTAAACCGATTGTTTTACCTGTGCCTAAAAAGTTTTTCTGATTGACACCAGCACCGACTAAGAATCCATCTAACTGTGAATAACCTACTCGTCCTGTTAATTCAGCAGAATTATTTTCAGTCACTTTGTAATTCACATCGACTTGATCTTCATGCCCAGTTACAGGATCAACAGACATTTGCACATCTTTCATATACGGAAGTATGCTTAAGCGACGTTTAGATTCTTCTAATTGCACTGTTGAAATAGGCGCAGCTTCTAGTTGTTGCATCTCTCTACGCAAGACTTCGTCATTCGTTTTTGAATTATCAGAAAAATAAATATGGCGTACATAGGTTTTCTTGCCTGGTTTAACGACAAGAGCTAATGATATTTCTTTATTTTTTTCGTCTATCTTAGGCGTTAATGCAACGTTAGCATAAAGATAACCTTTACTGCCTAATAAATCAGTAATCGCTTTTTCAGAATCAACAACCGCTTTACGAGAAAAAGTTTGTCCTGGATGAATCTGAATTAATTTAACTATCTCTTCACGTGGCACTATAAAATCGCCTGTTAAAGTGTAGTCTTTTACCGTGTAAGGTACACCTTCATCCACAACAATAGTGACATAAACAGATTTACGATCAGGAGTAATAGAAACTTGTGCCGATTTCACCAGGATTTTAATGTAGCCTCTATCTAAATAGAAATTACGCAATCCTTCTAAACTCGCTTCTAGTTTTTCTTGAGAATATTGATCAGTCTGAGTGAAGAATGTAAATAAGCCCGGAGTACTTATCGTAAACTGACTTACAATTTGTTTATCGGAAAAATTTTTATTGCCTATGATGTTGATACGACGAATTTTTGCAACCAACCCTTCAGATATTTGAATTTTAACTTCCACTCTGTTGCGGGTTAATGGCGTTACAATAACATCTATACGCGCGTTATAACGACCTAATTGATAATATTGGCTTAACAACCCTTGTTTAATTCTTTCTAAAATAGCGCGGTTATAAACTCGACCTTCTGCTATATCTAATCCTTTCATAACTGACGTGAGTTTGTCAGTCGGAATAACATTATTACCGCTAATCTTCAGCTCACCTATGGTTTCGCGTTCAACAACGGTTATCACTAACGTACTGCCCTGTCTTTGCAGACTGATATGCTCAAAAAATCCTGTTTTATAAAGCGCTTTAATTATCGCTGCAGTATTATCTGATCGTAACGTTTCACCACGTTTAACAGGTAAATAACTGTATACAGCTTCTGGAGCGATACGCTGCAAACCCTGTATATCAATTTTTTTTATAACAAATGCATTTGCAGCCCAAACAGGCGTGAACAAAGCATTCAGCGATAAAACAAGTGTTAAAGTTATTTTTTTCATGTTACTCACATTTGATAAAAAAAATTTATCTCAATATTTCAGCAGGAGCTCCCACTAACGAGAATTTCTTTTGGGGTCAGGCCTGCATTAAGGACTTATGGTAAAAATTAATTTACGGTCTATATAAAAATTACCATAAGTCCTTAATGCAGGCCTGACCCCAAAAGAAATTCTCGTTAGTGGGAACTCCTGCTATTTCAGGATCGCCAATTATCCAAGCTTTGAGTGTGCAAATCCAGTTTTAAAGCGATTACCTACATAATTTTTGCAAATAACCAGCATCCTAATGCAAAAACAGGGGCTGCAGCAGTTAAGCTGTCTATACGATCTAACAACCCGCCATGACCAGGAATCAGTGTGCCAGAATCTTTTATACCCACATTGCGCTTTAACATGCTTTCAAACAAATCACCTATGATAGAAAAAATGACCGTAGTAAACGCAAGCGCAAATGCAGCAGGCCACATACGATAAGGTAAAGGTGCTATACACAAAGCCGCTATCACAATAGGGACAGTGATTATCAGCGCGCCATATAATCCTTGACGTGTTTTACCAGGGCTTACTTTAGGAGCTAATTTATTTTTTCCCCATTTTTTCCCTGAAAAATAAGCACCCGTATCAGCGCCCCAGATTAATACGAACAAAAATAATAAAGTCCATACGCCAAAATCTAAACGAATAAAATTAAGTGCTATCCAGGTAGGGATTAAAACAACAGCACCCATGATTGCACGAAAAAATAATCCTCTACCCCAAACTGAACTTGCCTTTGGATAAATCACAATTAAAACAGCAGCAAGTAACCACCAATAAAAAGTCACATATAAGGTTGTAGGGATAGATATTATTGAAGATGTTTTTGAAAAAAATAAAATATTTACTAGCACAAAAATAAAAAACACATAACACATACGGTGAGATTTTTTCTTTAATCCCATTAACTGAGACCACTCCCAAGCGCCCAGTAATAAAATGACAGAGGTTAATACCATAAACATAGGCGCGGGCAGTTTTATGAGTAGTGCTACAAAAATAGGGATAAGAAATAGGGCTGTTACGATTCGTTTTTTAAGCATTATCTGTCCTTAATTGCTCGCTGGTGCAGCCATAGCGACGCTCTCTCAAAGAGTATGAATTGAGTGCCTTTTCAAATTCAAGCGCATTAAAATCTGGCCACAAACATTCTGTAAAATACAATTCACTGTAGGCTAACTGCCATATCATAAAATTACTGATACGCATCTCGCCGCTGGTACGAATAAAAAGATCAGGTAAAGGAAGGTCTGCTAATGCTAATTTTGTTTGTATTAAACTCGCATTAATTTCGTCACTCGTAATAACACCTTGCTCTACTTCTTTTGCCAACGTCTGACAAGCTTGTGCGATATCCCATTGACCGCCATAATTCGCTGCAATCACAACGATTAAACCCGTATTTTTTGCAGTGAGTTCTTCAGCTTTAGCCATTTGCTTTTGTAATTTTTCACTAAAACGTAAACGGTCACCTATTATGCGGAGTTGAATATTTTGCTGATGAAGTTTTTTCGCTTCGCGTTGCAGTGCGCTCACAAACAACTCCATCAAGTAACTGACTTCAGTTTGTGGACGCTGCCAATTTTCACTGCTAAAAGCAAACAAAGTCACAACTTCAATTTTTTTTTCAGCACAACATCTTATAGTTTCACGTACAGCTTTGACGCCTGCTCTATGGCCCATCACTCTAGGTAAATTTCGCAGCTTAGCCCAACGACCATTGCCATCCATAATGATGGCAATGTGTCGCGGTAGAGAGGTTGTGTTCATTCGAAATTAAACTCGATTATATAACCATTAACTCTGCTTCTTTTGCAGCAAGCAAATGATCCACTTCAACAATAAATTTATCAGTCTGCTTTTGAATGAGATCTGCTAATTTATGTTCTTCATCTTCTGCAATTTCTTTTTTCTTTGCCATTTCTTTTAGAACTGTATTCGCATCACGTCTCACATTTCGTATGCTAACACGAGCAGTCTCAGCTTCACCCCGTACGATTTTCGTTAAATCTTTACGACGTTCTTCTGTTAAAGCTGGCAGCGGCACTCGAATGATTTGTCCGCTAGTCGCAGGATTCAAACCTAAATCTGATGTCATAATGGCTTTTTCAATCACGGGTATCATTTTCTTTTCCCAAGGTGTAATCACCAAAGTACGAGAATCACCAATTGTTACATTTGCTACTTGGCTTAATGGTGTTTCATTGCCGTAATAATCTATACGCACATGATCTAACAAACTTGGATGCGCACGTCCAGTTCGTACTTTTGACATATCTAACTTAAACGCATCTATGCTTTTTTGCATACGCGCTTCAGTATCTTTTATTATTTTATCCATTAACCTTACTCTCCACTTTGGATTAATGTACCCACATCCTCGCCCACAACGATGCGTTGCAATGCGCCTTGCTTATTCATATTAAAAACTCGCAAAGGTAAATCATGATCGCGGCACAACAAAATTGCATTTAAATCCATAACACCTAATCGCTGCTCGATGACATCATCGTAAGACAATTTTTCATAACGTTGTGCTTTTGGATTTTTAACAGGATCTGCTGCGAAGACACCATCTACTTTTGTGGCTTTGATAACGATATCTGCATCAATTTCTATACCACGCAGTGCAGCCGCTGAATCGGTTGTCACTAAAGGGTTACCTGTGCCAGCCACAAAAATAACGACTTTGCCTTCTTGCAAGTTTTGTTTTGCTTTGCGTCTATCATAAAATTCAGTCAAGCCAGGAATTGAAATGGATGACATGATGGAAGTTGAAATACCACGTCTTTCAAATGCATCTAATAAAGCTAAACCATTAATAACAGTTGCAAGCATACCCATTTGATCAGCAGTCACTCTATCTAAACCCGTGACGCAAAGATCTGCGCCACGAATTAAATTTCCACCACCAACTACCAAAGCAACTTGCACACCTAACTTAACAACAGTCGCAATTTCTTGACTGATCTTATTTAATTTTGCCGCATCAATTCCAAACAAGTTATCACCTTGTAAGGCTTCGCCGCTTAGCTTTAACAATACACGCTGGTACATAGGTTGGTTCGATATAGTATCCATAGGTATTAGCTGCTTTTGACTTGAGACATAACGGCTTCAACAAAATCTTCCGTTTCTTTCTCTATGCCTTCACCTACTTCAAAACGTGTAAAGCTTAATACTTTTGCACGATTTTTATTGAGTAAGCTAGAAATAGTAGTGTCAGGATCTTTTACAAATGGCTGACCCACTAAACTAATTTCATCTAAATATTTTTTCAATCGTCCAGCAACCATTTTTTCAATAATGTCTTGTGGCTTACCACTGCTAGCAGCTTGCGCAAGATAAATTTCTTTTTCTTTTGCAACTAGATCCGCAGGAACTTCGTCAGGTGACACAACCAATGGTTTGCTTGCTGCAATGTGCATAGCAATATCTTTCGCAAGATCTTTGTTATCTACATCCAGTTCCACACAGACACCAATACGGTTGCCATGCAAATAGGTACCTATGCCAGCTGCTGTTGATTTAGTGAAATAGATACGGCGTATATGTATGTTCTCGCCTACTTTTGCAACCAATACTTGGCGCGCTTCTTCTACAGTTTGACCATCAGACCCAAGTAATGCTAAGCCTGCAAATTTTTCTATATCATCAACATTGGATGCCAATGCTGTTTGTGCAACCGCTTCTGCAAAATTCAAGAAGTTAGCATCTCTTGCCACAAAATCGGTTTCGCTGTTAATTTCAATTAATACTGCTCGCTTGCCATCTTCGCTAGCGCGTATCATCACTATACCTTCTGCTGCTACACGGCCTGATTTTTTATCGGCTTTTGCACGGCCTGATTTACGTAATTCTTCAATAGCCAAATCCATATCGCCTTTCGCTAATTCTAGTGCATTTTTACAATCCATCATGCCAACGCTAGTGCGTTCGCGTAATTCTTTTACTTGTGCTGCCGTAATCGTAGACATAACCACATCCTCACTTCTCATTCGAGTTTGTACGAAATCCAAAAATAAGGATGGATAAAAGACTTACCCATCCTATCGT
Source organism: Gammaproteobacteria bacterium (assembly GCA_031291255.1). Lineage (GTDB taxonomy): Bacteria > Pseudomonadota > Gammaproteobacteria > DSM-16500 > DSM-16500 > UBA5158. The sequence goes on along the minus strand of JARLJN010000188.1, from coordinate 49,731 downwards.
TTTAGCGTTTATTTAACGCTGATTAACCTGCGGTGTCTTCACTACCCGCGGCTGGCAAATCAAGATTCACTTCAACAAACTCATGCTCTAGATCAGCCGTATCTGGATTGCTTGCACGCGCTTCTAAAATAGCATCAGCAATGCATGAAGCATAAAGCTGTATTGCACGTAAAGAATCATCGTTACCAGGAATAATATAGCTCACTCCAGCAGGATTATGATTGGTATCAACCACCCCTATCACTGGAATACTGAGTCGGTTTGCTTCAGCAATTGCAATATTTTCATGACCTACGTCAACAACAAATAAAGCATCTGGCAATCCGCCCATGTTCTTAATACCGCCTAAGCTGCGATCTAATTTAGTTCTTTCACGCGTTAATTCTAGAATTTCTTTTTTGCCTAAACGACCAAAGCTGCTTTTTTCAAACATAGCTTCGAGTTCTTTTAAACGCTTAATGGATTGGCGTATCGTTTTATAGTTAGTTAACATTCCGCCTAACCATCTATGATCAACATAAGGCATACGGCAGCGCTCTGCTTCTGCTTTAATGATATCTCTAGCGGCTGTTTTGGTACCAACAAATAAAACCTTACCTTTGTTCGCTGCAATCTTACCCACAAAATTGAAGGCTTCTTGCAACATAGGCATCGTTTTTTCTAAGTTGATAATATGAATTTTGTTACGGGCACCGTAAATATAGGTTCCCATTTTAGGATTCCAATAACGGGTTTGATGGCCAAAATGGACGCCCGCTTTTAACATATCACGCATACTAACTGGTAAAGACATTTTATTTCCTCTTTAGTTTGGGTTATTCCTCCACGTATACCACCAGCCAACCTTGTTCTTAACTTGAACAAAAAGCACCCAGCAAATGGTCTAAATACGTGTGTGGGATGAGTAAATCTTTTAACAAGAAATTTCATTTGCTTATTAAAACTGGCCTTTATACCATAGACAGCCACTTCCAAACAATATTATTTAGTTAACTTGGTATATTATAACAATGAGAGAGTCTACTGAAATTAGCATCAAAACGCCTGCTGAAATTGAAAAAATGCGCATAGCAGGACGGTTAGCCGCAGACGTATTAGAAATGATAGCCCCTCACGTAAAAGTCGGCGTCACGACAGATGAACTTAACAAAATCTGCCACAATTACATTATTAATGAACAAGATGCCATTCCAGCACCACTAAATTATAATGGCTTTCCTAAATCAATTTGCACCTCAGTTAACCATCAAGTCTGTCACGGTATCCCCAGTTCCAAAGTTCTAAAAGACGGAGATATCATCAATATTGATATCACTGTCATAAAAGATGAGTATCACGGCGATACCAGCCAAATGTTTACTGTGGGCAAGCCCTCTATACTGGCTGAGAGGCTGATTAGAGTCACCCAGGAATGTTTATACCTAGGCATAGAGCAAGTCAAACCTGGGGCGCATTTTGGCGATATAGGGGCTGTTATTCAACAGCACGCGGAAGCTCAGCGCTTTTCAGTCGTGCGAGAGTACTGCGGTCATGGCATAGGAAAAATATTTCATGAGCCACCTAATGTACTGCACTATGGCACGACAGGTTCAGGCGCTACCTTAAAACCTGGGATGATATTCACCATAGAGCCCATGATTAATGCTGGAAAACGATTTGTGAAATTGTTACCCGATGCATGGACAGTCGTCACTAAAGACCATAGCTTATCTGCCCAATGGGAACATACCATACTCGTTACAGAAACAGGATTTGAAGTTTTGACCAAGCGGACTGATGAAACAATTTAACTCATTAAGGAGCACCACATGACACACACTTTACCGCCTTTACCCTATGCAATGGATGCACTGCAACCTATCATTTCAAAAGAAACATTAGAATATCATTATGGAAAACATCACCAAGCTTATGTAAACAATTTAAATAAACTCATCCCAGGAACAGAATTTGAAAATCTTTCCTTGGAAGAAACCATCATGAAATCCAGCGGCGGCATATTTAATAATGCGGCACAAATTTGGAATCATACTTTTTATTGGAATTGCATGACGCCCAAAAGTCACGGCAGACCCAACGGAAAATTAGCCGATGCTATCACTGAAAAATTTGGTTCTCTTGAAGAGTTTCAAAAATTATTTAATGAAAAAGCGATTGCAACATTTGGTTCAGGTTGGGCTTGGTTAGTTAAAAATACAGATGGTTCTCTTGAAATCATCAGCACCAGCAACGCTGGAACTCCTATGAAAGAAGGGAAAAAAGCCTTGTTAACTTGTGATGTATGGGAACATGCTTATTACATAGATTATCGTAATGCACGTCCAACTTATGTTGAAAAATTTTGGGGTTTGGTCAACTGGGATTTTGTAGCAGATAATTTTAAATAAATGAAAACAGTCGCCTGAATAATAAGTTCAGGCGACTTAATTAACCACCTAATCTACGCGTATTTCTATTTTCTTCGCCGCCTAATCCATACTTAACATGCACAGCTTCTTTTTTATCTACTGCAAGCATTGTGAGCTTCATACTTTGATCAACTAAATCTGTTTTCAATGCTTGCACTGCATTTTCTATTTTATCCCTCAACACTGGGTCAGTTGCCCCTGTCTGATTCAATTGATTCATATCATTCAGTATGCTATCTGTAGCTTCACGAAACTTAGGATTTGTTACATATTCTGATGCAAGTATAGGCGCGGTAATCCCAAGACTAGTATCTAAAAATCGATGTCCAACCATCTCATTTATTTTTAAAAAACACTCTTTTGCTTGCCTTCTCGCACTAACATCTTGTGCAGTAGTCATTTGCTCGCCTATCACTGGCGGAACAATCGGGTTCTGTTGTTGCGCAGACACAGATAACACTAACGGCATCTCACGTGTCACATTCTGCGAGTTAACTAATAATGCCCTATCACTCTGTAAAGATTGAACTGCTGAATTTCTTTCATAAGTCAGATGCGATAATTTTTGGAAAGAAGCCTGATTGGCAACCGCTTCATTAAGACTTGAAGCATAATGAGTCATGGCGCTTGCGCATTCATTATTTGCATAGCTCGCAGCAGACCGAATAACATTTCCTTTATTGAGCTCCTGAGACTTGGATAATGCCATTGCTTGAACTGCAGCAACAAGTTGGAATTTAAGATGATAAGTAGGATTCGTGCTAGATGAAAGAGCCGCTTCAACCGCATTTTTCTGCGCTACAGGATCCCCTTCTTTACCTTGCATATTCTCAGCATAGGCTTTTTCATAAGCATCTTTAATGTAAGGATTATGCTGTATCAACTTATGTGCTGAAGGCGCTGATGAAAGGGTGTCTTGCATCTCTGCTTTTTTCTCTTGCCATTGATTGGCATCAAGTCCTGTGGGAACGTCAAGTTCAGCGACAGAGGTAGCAGCCACTTGTTTTGCAACTCCAGCCCATTCCGTTTGTTCCCATTTATTTAATTCAGCAATAAGAGGTTTAGCAGCAGCATCATACAGTGCATTGATATTATCAATTTGCTGATCAATCTTAGCTATGGCATTACTTATATCAGGAAGTTGTTCTACTGGGGTCTTGTATGCCGTCTCTTGTATTTGCTGCTGACGAATCTCAAACTCTTGCTGTATTTTCTGTTCCTGCTCTGCAACAACTTCCTCAACCTCTACAGCATGCAGCTCAAGACAAATTTCAAAAAAACGATCTAGTTGTATTGCTTCCAGCGTTCCAATTGCAAATGCCAGCTCATTTTCATCACGCTTTTTTTCAAACTCTTTTTGATTTTGGGCGTTAATCTCAGCCTGTTGAGACCTAGCCAATAGCTCTTTATCAACTACATCTTTAAGCACAATCTGACGAAGATCAGAATTCTCATAGCGTAGCGGACCAGGCTCTTCAGAAAAGGATATTTTCATACGCGCTCCGTTTTAATAAATCGCCTGATTTTAACGATTGATAAGAGCCGTTATTCAGGCAACCTAACTGTTAACACATCGCATTTCGCACCGTGTAAAACAGCATTCGCTGTAGAGCCTAATAACAACGATAAACCATGACGTCCGTGGCTACCGCAAACAATTAAATCTGCAGAAACTTCATCAGCCACTTTTAATATTTTTGATTTAGTTGGACCGACTTCAATGATTTGATCTTTGGCATCAACCTTCAATTTAGTGCCTAGCTTACCTAACGCATCGCGCGCTTCTTCTATCAGCTGGCCTTCAATATCTTCTATGCCTAAATAAGCATAGCTATAACCTGGCATAGGTTCTACAACATGCACTAGAGTCAAGGTCGCATTTGTATAGCCTTGTATGCTTTTTACTTTATTGATAATAAAGTCAGTGTCATCGGCTAAATCCGTCGCAAATAAAATATGTTTATACATCGCATTAGTCCTTTTATGTTTAAGCCTCTAGATAGTTACATCTGCCCTTGAGAATACTAAATGGTTATTTTCTAAATTAATGAAAATAATATCACCAGCAACATACTTTCCAACTAAAATTTCTTGAGCTAAGGGGTTTTCTACATATTGTTGAATAGCGCGCTTTAACGGACGAGCACCATATACAGGATCATAACCGCTAGTGGTTAAATAATCCATGGCTTCATCGCTAACCTGTATACCCAACTCTCTCTCTGCGAGACGTGTCTCTAGACGTTTGATTTGTATTTTTGTAATCGCTTTAATCTGTTCTTTATCCAATGGATGGAAGACAACCACTTCGTCTATACGATTCATAAATTCTGGACGGAAGTGTTTACCTACCACTTTCAATACAGCATCTTTCATTGCAAAATAATCACCTTCTTTTGAAATCTCTTGAATGACATCAGACCCCAAATTAGATGTCATGACTATTACCGTATTTTTAAAATCAACAGTTCTGCCTTGACTGTCAGTAAGACGGCCATCATCTAAGACTTGCAACAAAATATTAAAGACATCAGGATGCGCTTTTTCAATTTCATCAAACAAAATAACTGAATAAGGTTTGCGGCGCACTAACTCTGTTAAATAACCACCTTCTTCATAACCTACATAACCAGGAGGCGCACCCACTAAGCGTGCAACAGAATGTTTTTCCATAAACTCAGACATATCGATACGAATAACAGCTTCTTCTGTATCAAATAAAAATGAAGCGAGTGCTTTACATAATTCTGTTTTACCTACACCTGTTGGTCCTAAAAATAAAAACGAACCTATAGGACGATTAGGATCTGACAAGCCTGCACGTGATCGTCGTATCGCATTGCACACAGCGGTGACAGCTTGATTTTGCCCTATGATTCTAGTGTGTAATGAATTTTCCATTTGTAATAATTTTTCTTTTTCACCTTCTAACATTTTAGAGACAGGAATATGTGTCCACTTAGAAACAACTTCAGCAATTTCTTCTTCAGTCACTTTACTGCGAACCAATTGCGTTTCTTTTTTTTCTGCAAGTAAACTTTGCTCTAATTTTTTTTCTAAGTCAGGAATAGTTCCGTATTGCAATTCAGCCATGCGCGATAAATTCGAACTACGTTTTGCAGTCTCCATTTCTAAACGCGCTTTCTCTAACTCTTCTTTAATATTTTGCGCACCCTGCAAAACTGCTTTTTCTGAACGCCAAATATCATCGAGTTTTTCACATTCTTTTTCTAATTTTTTAAGCTGCTCTTCTAATTTCTCTAAACGTTTTTTTGAACCTTCATCCGATTCTTTTTTTAACGCTTCACGCTCAATTTTTAATTGAATAATGCGCCTGTCTAAACTGTCTAATGCTTCCGGTTTAGAATCAATTTCCATACGGATATTACTGCCCGCTTCATCAATTAAATCTATTGCTTTGTCTGGTAATTGGCGATCTGAAATATAACGATGTGATAATGTAGCAGCAGCAACTAATGCAGAATCAGTAATCTCTACGCCATGATGTAATTCATAACGTTCTTTTAATCCACGCAAAATGGCAATCGTATCAGGAACAGTAGGTTCTTCTACTAGTATGCGTTGAAAACGTCTTTCTAATGCTGCATCTTTTTCTATGTATTTGCGATATTCATCTAGAGTCGTTGCGCCTACACAATGTAACTCACCACGTGCTAATGCAGGCTTTAACATATTACCCGCATCCATAGAACCTTCTGCTTTACCTGCACCGACCATGGTATGAATTTCATCGATGAAAAGAATGATTTGTCCTTCTTGTTTTGCTAAATCATTTAATACGGCTTTTAAACGTTCTTCAAATTCACCACGAAATTTTGCGCCTGCAATCAAAGCACCCATGTCCAATGCCAGCAAACGCTTGTTACGTAATCCTTCTGGCACTTCACCATTAATGATGCGTTGTGCTAAACCTTCGACTATAGCGGTTTTACCCACACCAGGCTCACCGATTAATACAGGATTGTTTTTGGTACGTCGTAACAAAACTTGAATAGTGCGGCGTATCTCTGCATCACGACCTATCACAGGATCTAGCTTTCCTTTTTCAGCTCTTGCAGTCAGATCTATAGTATATTTTTCTAATGCACGGCGCTGATCTTCAGCGTTAGGATCATCCACTTTACTGCCTCCACGTTCTTGGTCTATTGCTTTTTCTAAAGCTTGTTTTGTGAGCCCGCACTTACGTAATAATTCGCCTATTGCACCCGTGTCTTCCACAGCAGCCAATAAAAAAAGTTCGCTTGAAATATATTGATCTTTTCGTTTTTGCGCTAATTTATCCGTGACATTAAACAAGCGGTTTAAATCATTTGAAATGTGTACTTCACCTGGAGTGCCTTCCACTTTAGCCATGCGTTGTAACATGGCATCCAGCTGAGTACGTAATGCATTAAGATTGACATTTGCTGATTGCAAAAGAGGACGTATGCTGCTGCCTTCTTGATTAAGCAGAGCCAATAAAACATGCACAGGTTCAATGAAGGCATGATCAGAACCCAATGCCATAGATTGAGCATCTGCAAGAGCAGCTTGAAATTTACTTGTTAATTTATCTAAACGCATAATAAAAAAGAACCTCTTCAAAGACTTGATACAGTCCTAAGTGTGGGCATTTTGCCTTAATTCAAGGATATCATAAGAAAAGATAACTTACTTAATACGATAGGATGAAGCTAAATAACAGTCTACTGAATAAACATATTTTTAATGATTGAATTACATTTACGCATGTCTTGGCGCCGGACTCTCGTGAGCAATGTCTGCAAAATCACGTATAATCTGTTCCAACCCTTCCCCATTGACTCCGCGGTCGAGAAACATATTTCGAACAAAAAGACGCGAATAACTTTTATTTAATTTCATTTCATAATTTTGCAAAAGCTCGATGGTTTGTTCTATCGATTTATTCGCAAGCGACCCACCAAAAAATCCAACCACGGAAATCACTTTTTGACGGTCTTTTTCACTGATCAATGCAGTAGACATGAAATCATGTGCAGTATTTTTAATGGAACATATTCTCCCTTTAAACATTTGCACCACATCAATAATCAAAAAAATCATCAGCAAACCAAACACCAATGCATCTGCGCCACTTATTTCATGCTCACAAATTGGGTCAAATAAAATTTTACAAGCTTGCAGCATGTCAGGATATTTATCATGCCTACATTGAGCAGTGATAGAACTTGTATCCAACGGATATTTTTCATCACACGTTTGATTCTCATCAAGAATCAAAAAATGATTATAATTAGAAATATCATTTTTTTGATCCAATATCTTTCGAACAAGATGAAACACAGAATAAGCTGTAGAAGGGAACAAAACTAAAAAAACAAAAACATGCAATCGCCAAGTTTCAATATGATGATTCTGATCTCCTTTGCGCTGCGCCTCTTGCAATAACTTCACACAATCAGAAATATCCTTCATTGAAAACCGCACAGGTAATGGGCTGTCAGCTATATCAATTGCAAGATCACTGGCAAGCAAAGGCTGATTGAGTGGATGAGGGGATCGAGTGGAAAACATAAAATCACAGCTGATATAAAGAACGAAAGTATAACTTATAGCGGAATTCTATCCAAGCAGCTAGCGATAGTTACGTTAACGCATGGATTTTTCGTAGGTGGATTAGCCCCCCCCCTACGGAGAACATCAAGGTTAAGGTTTGTTTGATGGGTCTGTTAGCTTAAGCCTAAAAGAAAGGAAAAAAAGCGCATAAAAGTATGCATCACTTTTAACAGGTTCTTTATTATCAATACCCTCATGAATGGGTTTGATAACGTTCTTAACAAACACACCCCAGTCATCTTTCTGCTGGAATTCATACGAATCACGAATTGTTTCTTTAAGAATGGTTTCTTTAAGATACTGAGTCGCATTGGCTATATCTTCTAGCTTATTTTCAGTCGAAAAACCCATAGCATCGCACACAGCACGACGTAACTCGCTGCCCTTATGTGTCAATAAAGCATAAAGTATTAAATATTTTGACATAGTCGACTGCGCATATTCATGATGCAATAAATCGAGATAAATCTGGGCTCGCTCTTTACCTTTTTGCGGTTGAAACATTTTAGACATTACACCCAACTTAGGCTTAGGATTAATAAGATATCTTCTAATTGCATTGTCCGTACTTTCAATAATTTTATAAGGATTTTTTTCAGCTCAATGGCAAAATGACGTTTTCTAGCTTTTTCTGCCTCTGTATTATTCGGCAATTCTAAAAAATGCTGGCCAGGTATCAACGCTGTTTCTTTATAACGTTCACCATAACCTACCCATTCAGCTGTGACACTATGATAGATCTTCTCAGAATCCCCCTCTGTCAGTGTGATTGAAATATTGTTATAAAGTTTTTTTGCAATCACATCTTGTTGATCCGCTAATTGCATATTCGTTTCATGTTGCGCTGAGTCTTGTGCTTGCGTGACCATACCGATCACCGGTTCATATTTTTTGTCTTGCTTCACTAGCGTTTGTGCTGCGCGATTTAAGGTTGCAAACTCTGTACGCGCTTGCTCTTCAGCATGAGGGCGCAATAAAGTAATCGCTGTATTACTGCCGCTTTTTTTAAAGACCTGCACAGTAATACCATAAGCACCCGCACCTAAAATTTTATCGACATGAAGAATTTCATTTAATTTATGCGGTTCATAAGCCGCATCTATCAACTCAAACAATTCCCAACGCGCAGGCTTTTTAGACATTGCGTGAATAGAGATGACCCATATGTGTACAGTATAGCATATTATGTTTAAGTTAAGTTTTCTGTAGGCGGTGGGTTCTCAAAAGCCTAGCGCAAATTTCTCTTAATAATCAACATGCCACCGCTGTCGTCCCGGACAAACGCCGTCAATAGCCCTTGAGCGTATAACCGGCCTTTCACGGCGTGCGATCCGGGATCCAGTCTTTTGTCGTCCCGACATTTCTAATGAGTTCTGACACAAAATGGACATCCTTAGGATGTAATGGCAATCCCTTGATTTACCGAAGATTTATTTTCTTGTTAATTCATTAGACTCGAGTCATAATGACTAAATAGAAGTGTCAGTTCTATTTAGTCATTACTATTCAGGAAAAAAAGCCATGAAAGTGCCGCAGGAATTTCAAAGGGATATCACGCTAGCTCTTGATGAGCTGGCGAATAGTTTCCCTATTGTTTGTATTACTGGTCCGAGACAGTCTGGCAAAACAACATTAACTCAGCAATATTTTCCAGAAAAAGCCTATTTTAATTTAGAAGATCCCAGTCAAAGAGCTTTAATTATGGATGATCCAAAGGGCATCCTCCTGTCTCTAGGGAAAAAAGGCGCTATCTTTGATGAAATACAACACTTTCCTGCTTTGTTATCTTATTTGCAGGTTGAAGCTGACAAGCAACAAATTAAGGGACAATTCATCCTCACGGGAAGTTATAATCTTGCTTTGATGGAATCTGTTACCCAATCACTCGCAGGTCGCGTGGGTTTGCTTGAGTTATTGCCAATGAGCACTCAAGAGCTAATCAAAGCGAATATTCAGCTTTCAACAGATGAGTTACTTTATTACGGCGGCTTACCAAGAATTTTCCGAGACCAAATCAATCCAACGCTGGTTTATAAAAATTATGTTAAAACATATATTGAACGTGACATGCGAAATATTCTCCATGTAAAAGATCTCATGCAATTTCAACGTTTTATGCAATTATGTGCAGCACGCATTGGCACTGAATTTATCGCTTCAAATATTGGTAATGAGCTCGGCGTTTCATACCACACAGTCCAATCGTGGTTATCTGTTTTAGAGGCATCTTATATCATTTTTCGTTTGCAACCTTACTTTGAGAATTTTGGAAAACGTATTATTAAATCCCCTAAATTATATTTTACCGATGTGGGACTAGCGAGTTATTTATTAGGCATAGAAAATATTTCACAAATGAGTCGTGACCCATTGAAAGGAAATTTATTCGAAAACTTAGTCATTCTTGATTTTTATAAACAACTATTAAACCAAGGGAAAGAGCCGCGAATTTATTTCTATCGCGATCGCTCACAATACGAAGTAGATTTAATTTGGCAATCTGGACGAGATTTAATTCCCATTGAAATAAAATATGGTCAAACCTATAAAACTGAGTTTGTTAAAGGATTAAATTATTTTAAGGATATGGCGAAAGAGCGCGTACCTTTCGGATATGTTATTTTTACAGGTGAAAGTAGTTTGTTGGATAGAGCTTCTTGGCGTATTCTTAACTATCGTGAAATTAGTGATATTATATCTCATTCGTTATTACACGCCACTAAATAACTATTTTCTGCATCACGCTCAATAATTAAAAACATTTTTAAATTTCATTAGCCTCTAACATCTATAATAAACGAGAGATACATAGTATCGTATAGATATTATTGTTGGCCAGGGAAAAGGAGTTCCAGCCTCATGACTAAAGAACACAAGCATCAGGAAAAACTGCCCGATTTTTCAGTGGTTCTCGGCGGGCCGCTTTATCAACTCTACCTGCGCACACGACTAGTGAAACCAGCACTCGATCTGTGTGGACGACGCATTGTTGTGATTTGCATGTTCACCTGGCTGCCGCTACTGTTGCTTACGATAATAGGAGGCGCGGCCTTTAATGGTGTTGAAACGCCCTTTCTTTTTGATATTGAGATGCATACGCGATTGCTAGGATCACTCGCATTGCTTATCGCTGCAGAACCCATTGTGCATAGACTACTGCAGATTGCTGTAGTGCAGTTTTTAGAGCGCGACATTATCACAGAAGAAAATCGCTCAACATTCAATAGCTTCCTAAGCTCAGCTATGCGCCTGCGAAACTCAGTTGCAATAGAGCTATTTCTTGTTTTTCTTGTCTTGACTGTTGGCCATTTGATTTGGGCGACTTATGCAGCCCCGAATATGTCGACTTGGTCTCTGAACATACTGAATGATCATCTATCTTTGACGCCAGCCGGATATTGGTACGTTTTTATCAGTCTGCCTATCTTTCAGTTTATTCTTATTCGCTGGTACTTTCGCATGTTTATCTGGTATCGATTCCTCTGGCAGCTTTCGCGACTCCCACTGCACATTAATTCACTGCACCCAGATAAGGCTGCTGGACTTGGTTTTCTTGGGAATAGCGTACTTGCATTTGGGATGGTATTCCTTGCACACACTATTTTACTCGCGGGGCTGATTGCTAACCGCATCTGGCACACGGGAGCAACACTAATTGAATTTAAGCTAGAGATATTCGGTATGATTGCTTATCTAATGTTGCTTGCATTCGTGCCGCTATTCTTTTTCTCCACGCATTTGATGAAAGCAAGACTAAACGGTTTACGTGCATACGGTAATCTTGCCAGCGGTTATGTAAATGATTTCAGCCGTAAATGGATGAAAACTGATTCAAAAAATAATGAACCTATACTTGGCACTTCTGATCTTCAATCCTTAGCTGACCTATCTAACAGCTTCCAAGTGGCGAGCCAGGTGAGTTTAGTACCGCTCAACCGCGGAATTTTCTTGCAACTGTTGATTTTAACAGCGCTGCCACTTTTTCCGTTGGTACTTACCTTGATTCCATTAGAAAGCATGATTAAGAATCTATTTAAAGTTATTTTCTAAAATCTGTAACAACCCGGACACGCTGCGCTTTGTCCGGGCTACAAAATCTCCCAATTTTTGTAGCGCGGACTAAGGCGTACAGCGCCGAGTCCGCGAAGTACCTTATTGATTCTCAGTTTTTCATCATAAATTGAAAGTTAATTTCAGTGAAACACCATCTCGAGCAGCTTTATTGACACCAGTCACTACGCTTCTACTGCTATTAATATTTATATTTTCATCATGAATAAAGGCGTGCGCGTAACTACCATCAATAATTAGATTCTTGAAAATTTCATAGCTTAATGATCCACCTAAAATATAGCTGTCACCATTTGATATTTGGTAATGATTGTTTCCAGGTGATTGATTATAAGTGCCAGCAACACGAATGATACACTTAGGTGTAATACGATAATGACTGCCTAATGTGAAGAGCCATGCATCATGTAAACGAAAAGGAATATTAACATTCGCAATAACTGTTTGCGTTCCAATTTGTGTTGCTATCCCATGAATACGAACATCTTGAAATAAACTCCATTGAATATATTGCGCTGTCGCTATAAATCCTAACCTCTGCGTAACAAAATGATTAATAGACAATACGCTGCGTGCAGGCGTCCAAAAATTAAAATAATAGTTATTCGAAATCACTTCAGGAGTAGTTTCTAAAATACTTTTTCCGCTTAGCTTATATGTAACAGAACTATGATAATTAAATCCTAGGAATGTTGAATTAGCTGGCTTTAATAAAAAACCAACATTCGCACCCACACCAGTGCCATCGCATTCATTACGACTTTGAGTATCAGGAACATTTATGCTAGGAAATCCTGACGTCGGTTGCAAAAGAAAATTAGCATATGAAAAATTGAGTCCACCGCCTAGCGAAAAAAATTCATTTATTTTTATCCCTACCCCTGGATCGATATCCAAGTTTTTAACATTGTTGTTAGATTGGCTATAGCGCAGTATGGAATCTCCTTCGAGATCCTTGTTAAAAAAATTAGAAATAACGGCAAGTCCAACTGTCACTTTATTTGTAGTCGGTAACCCTAAATAAAATGTAGGAATAAAATAATGCGTTCGCGAATTTGAATTACCCGACTGAGTGAAACCGAGTTGTGTAAATTGTCCAGTAAATTGAGAATGTAAATAAGCAAGTGAGCCTAGCGTTATGATTTGTGGATTTTTTAAAAGTGTTAACGCAGCAGGATTGTGATAGGTTGCAGTCGCATCATTCACCACTGCGGTTCCTACAGTTGCTTCAATAAACGAAGCATGAACTGCTAATGGAAATATTAATAACCCTAGAAAAATAAAAGGGTGAATCCCTGGCAATAATCTTAGTTTATTCATGAAAGTCCTTTTTCATTACTTTAAAATTAAAACTAATACGTATCTTTTGCTGAAAAAACAGGAATTTCACGCATCAGAAACTCTTCAAAAAGCGGTACAGTAAATGCAATGTCTCCGTGTGCAGGACTGTATATCATTCCTTTATTAATTAATTGTGCACGAAGAGGGGCCACTTGCTCTACTGCTTTTCCAAGTTTATTTGCTATATCGCCTGATCGTTGAGGCTTTCTGCCTAGCTCTGCTAACGCACGCACATACTTGCGTTCATTAGGTGTTAGACGATCGAAACGAACTCTAAAAAAGTTCTTATCAAGATTTGCAATAGAAAGCTGGCTAGCGTTTTTTGCATCATCAACAGAGATTATTGAAGAATCATTTGCTGCTATATTCCACGCATGATAACCCCACTCTTGTAAAAAATAAGGATAGCCTTTAGTAATATTATATATTTCATCCAAAGCGTCTAAAGAAAAATTCACGCCTAGCTCTTTGACAGGTGCTTGAAGTGCAATTCTTGCATCTTCTTTTGCAAGAGCGCCAACGATAGGATATGAAAATAAACGTTCTGCGTAAGATTTAGAATTCCCAGCTTTTCCAACCAATTGAGGCAATCCTGCGCCAATTAATATTAAGGGTAATGATCTCTGAGAAACACGGTGTACCGCCATAATCATTGCGCTCAATTCTTTTTCATCTAAATATTGTAGCTCATCTATAATAATTGCAACGGCTGTGGCTCGATCTTTAGCAGCTTCTCCAATTGCAACAAACAGAGTCGCAAGATCTACTTCCAAATCACCACTATCTGCTTCACCTGTTTCTGCATCAATATCAATAGAAAACTCCATATCACCTGCTTTAATTTTTAAAGCACTAATAAAACTTTTGAATACACGCAATGCTTTTTTTGCTTTCTCACTCACGTTATCTCCGCGATTTAAATCGAAGAGTATGCGTCGCAAATGCGGCATCAATAACTCAGGCAACGTTTTTTTCTGTCGGCTCTCATGAGCCTCAATAAAGGTGACCTTATATCCTTCAGCTTCCGCTAAATGTTGGATTTCGCCAAGTAATACTGTTTTCCCAACACCTCTTAAACCCACTAGTATCATACTTTTTTCAGCACGGCCATTTTTGACACGCTTGAGTGCGACCATAGCATCCTCTAGTATGCCAGAACGGCCTGCGAGTTCAGGAGGAGGAGTTCCCGCACCCGGGGAAAAAGGATTTCTTGCTCTGTCCATTTATACAAACCTTAAGTTAACTTATGCTGAAGTAGCATAAGTTTGGATAAGGTCCATATATTTGTCAACTTTTATCCTATTGTTATGCAGTTAAGCTCATCAACTAGCTCATTATTTATTCGATAACCGATTGATTTAAAACAAAAACCAGCTTTATGGGGTGACTAATGAAAGGCGGGTCTTATTAGTCTACATCTTTAAATGAATAAACTACCTAATAAAACCAACGTAAAAATTGCAGGAACAGCTTGAACCAGTAATATCCTAACACTGACTGTTACAGCACCAAAAATTCCTGCAAGCATCACGCAACTTAAGAAAAAGAATTTTAAATGTAAGGCCTCAGAGCCATTAGTCATCAGACTCCATATCAATCCTGCTGACAAAAAAGCGTTATAAAGGCCTTGGTTTGCAGCAAGTGCCGCTGATTTTTTCACGAAATTTTTATCTGTCTTAAATATTTTTCTACCTAAGTCTTTTTGCCATAAAAAAGTTTCAAGTATGAAAAACAAAAAATGTAATATTGCGATGAGCAGAACCATAAAATTAATAACAATGATTAACATTTATTTTTTCTCCTAGCCCTGAGAGTCAGAGCCCGCTTTCACTATATTGCATTTAATTCCCTCAACGATAAAGGATCCAACTAATAGCGCTATCATAGTATAGACTGCAGTGGGTGAATGCTTAAACGTATAAATTTCCAATATACAAAACAGTGTTAAGCAAAGCACTAATGAAGTTATCACTAGCGATTTATTCGCACCCGTTTGAGATAATATTTTTAGATGTCCTGCATTGACTGCTGCATAAATTAATAAGAATGCACCACTGCCCATCATAGTGACACCCGCTAAATCAAAAAAGAGAATGAACACGATAACCAAACATGTCGTAATCATTAAACCTTCCGTTGCACCATGCCAA
Source organism: Gammaproteobacteria bacterium (assembly GCA_031291255.1). GTDB lineage: Bacteria > Pseudomonadota > Gammaproteobacteria > DSM-16500 > DSM-16500 > UBA5158. The sequence continues at coordinate 34,163 of JARLJN010000188.1, read as the reverse complement.
GTCGTTCTTGCAAATTCTTTAGGTAATTCTCCATCGCGTGCAATCATATAACAAACATTTGCTGCACCAAATAAGGTTGCGTTAATGGCTGATGCTGTTGAAAATAATGCAGCAATCGCGATTAACTTAAACCCAAGTTCACCTAAAAAAGGTTTTGCAGCTTCAGCTAAAGCAAAATCACCTGAAGCATAAATTTTATGAATAGGAAGATTGCCTATCACAGTAATTGATACGGCTAAATAAATAACGATAACGATGAGTACACTAAGATATAACGCTTTTGGTAAGTTTTTTTGTGGGTTATCCATATCAGCGGCTGTATTCGCTATCAGTCCAAAACCTTCATACCCAATAAAGAGCACACCCGCACCAAAAAATATTTGTTCGACTCCATTCCAATTTGAAGCAGCAAGATTTTCTGGATGAATAAAGCATAATCCAACTGCCGCAAAGAGCACGAGTATGCTCACCTTCACAACGACAATAAAGACTTCAGCTTTGCCGACTGAACCCGCACCTAGCATATTAATCACTGTGAAAAAAAGCACGATGCCTGCAGCAATATATTTTGATAATAAGGGTGCTGGTGTCGTCGTAAAAAACGTCAAGCAATATGCAGAAAAACCTTGCGCATAGAGAGCAATCGAAATGATATAACCTATCCACATGAATAGGTTAATCCCACCGCTCATCGTGCCTTTTCCCCAGCCTTGCACTAAAAATTCAACAGCGCCGCCTGCTGTTGGAAATCTCGCACCTAGTTTCGCGTAGGAATAAGTAGAAAATAAAGCAATAATGCCGCCTAATAAAAACGATAACCACATAGCAGATCCAGCTGCTTCTGCCACCACGCCTAAAATAGAAAATATACCTGCACCTATCATCCCTCCTATGCCAATTGAAATAGCCGCGAGCAATGATATTTTTGAATTTGAATTTTCGCTCATCCTGAGCTCCAGAGAATTGAATGGTTATACATAATATAGAGCAACACCAGTCATATCAGTACCTGTATTAAATATAAATAACGATATTTAACCACTATGAACTAATGTGAATTAAATTTAGGCTCATTATTTCAATTTTAAGTACACTTTTATCAGCAAACTACAAAATAGTTAGGTAAATGATACAATAAAGTAAAATACTCAATTAAATGGGTTAATATGCTAACTAACTCAGAATATGATTCCATATCCTTAAAAGTAAAAAATTCTTTACTCGACCACTCTTATCATCAAACTGTAACAGGTGTAATAGCGAGTTTTATCATCGCTGGTTTAGCATTTATTAATTTACTTCATACCAACTTAGCTTTATCAGCTTGCTATTGGTATGTATTTTATATTTTTGCTGGCATTATTCGCTTGATAGCCTATATACACTATACGAAGAAAACGCGAATTGAAATAAATTATAAACATAGCAATATCAATTTATTTTGTTTTATGTCTTCATACATTTTAACGGGCTTAGCATGGGGCTTTCTGGCTGTTTATTTTTTTCCTTTGGGTGGAATGACAGATGTCATCACTATCATGCTTCTCGCTGGAACAACTGCAGGCTCAATCCCACTTTTATCCGGTACTAAATATTTAGCTTATTGTTATGTGATATTAATATTAGGTCCATTAGCTTTAAATGGCCTCATGCATGCTAACAAATACTATTTATTTGGTGTGTCTATAATTACCTATACTATATTTTTATGTTTATTAATCCATAAAAACCATAATTTTTTATATAAAGCCATTATGTTAAAATACGAAAATATTGACTTACTTAAAAATCTAACTGACGCAAAAAACCAACTTGAAGTCATTAATCTGAAGCTAGAACAATCGGCGACTCATGACCCTCTCACCAATGTCGGAAATAGAAATTTATTTGTTGAAATGTTCGATAAATCCATCAACTATGCTAAATCTAACAATAAAATAATGGCATTACTTTATATGGATTTAGATAAATTCAAAGAAGTTAATGATACTTATGGACATCACATAGGCGATGCATTACTCCTAGCAGTTATCACTCGCTTGCATGATATATTTAGAAAGTCAGATTATATTTTTCGTTTAGGAGGCGATGAATTCGCAGTAATTATAGATGACGTTAGTTCTACTGACTATATTATACAAATCGCAAAACGTACTTGTGACGCTCTAAAAGATACATTTATTCTTGATGGATTTGAAATTAAAATTGGCATCAGCATAGGAATCAGCAGGTTTCCAACTGATGCCCAGACAGCAAATGACTTAATTTCTATCGCTGACAAGAATATGTATTTCGCAAAAAACGAAGGGGGTAATAATTTTAAATTGAATAGTTGAATGCTAGCCCTTACCTATAAAATAATACTATTTAGAACACATGTTATTAGTAACACTCCTCAATATTTTCATGGCATACTCGCAAACACAAAATATAACATCCATATAATTAATACTGGAGGCCATAATGGGATTCCCCCTTAACCATATTTATAAGTTTAATAAGAATAACAAAAATTATATTCAAGCCATTGTTAACTACAATAAAGCTATTCGAATTACTGGAATCAATGGAGTGAATATTAGTGAACGTAACTTCAAAGGTTCAGACTTACAAAAAATTATCGATGCAAACATGAAAGACTTTCCTAATGAAATGTGTATCACTTGCAGGTCTTGGACTGATTCATCCACATTCCAACTATTTCCTGAAGCAAAAGAAGTCGTACCCTCACCTGTTAAAACTGAAGATCCTGAAGTAAAAAAACAAATAGATATGACGTTAAAATATTTTAATAAAATTATGGCACCTATTTCACAACCTCGCCACGATGTTTTTTATCACCCACCTACTCCCAAATTTTCTGATGCAAATCAAGTCGCTGCACTTCTAACTCAACTGAATGAGAATTATAATCAAAAAATAAGAACACTGCATATTAAATCTGAACAAGCTTTTCTGATTCAACATGAAGATCAAACGTTTATTTTGTTTTATGGCTATGACGATATTAAAGGTGAAACATTAGGTCAATTGCATTTATCTTTTGATATTGAAAAAGGATTTATTAATACGGTAGGAAATACTCCTTCTTCAATAATCAGTTTTCTTGATGAAGTCGTGACTCTTTGGAAAAAGAATAATTATACTGGAGATATGTTCGCTGAAAAAAATCTAGAATTAGCCGCTCAGAGACAGGAAAAAATTTTACTATGGAGAGAGCATAATTTTGAAGTTTCTTTTTTTCCTACAGGATTAATTGACTTAGCCGATTTGAAAGATCAAATTAATAATATAAATAAACTTGCAAAAGACTGGGAAAAGCAAATCGATAAAATTGAAACTTATGCAAAAAAAGAATTAGAGAGCTTACCTCCATCTGAAAAAAACGATGAATCTCTACAAGCACTCATCAATGCTGATAAAGATTATCAATATTGCAAAAAATGGTTAGCTCAAGTACCTGAATGTTTAAAACGATTAGAATGCAGCTTGTTGTTCTTCCCAAGTGCTAATATTACAACGCCATCGAATAATGCTACATCCTCATCTGCAACAATATCTAGTTTATTGCATGTAACAGCAAATACTCCTACAAACAATGATTCGCCTGCTCCTCAACCAAAATCAGTATCCGATGCTCAGTATCAAGCATTACGGAAAATAGATAGAGCAAGACAGGAAGCTGCAGCACAGCGTGCTATATCGAATCAAGAAGACACGTCGTGTCATTGTGTGATTTGTTAATCTTAGAGGGATCAGATGATTTTGTGCATCAAAATAATCTATCCCTCGCCTCAAATCATTGTTGCAAACTAAAAATGATAATCAAACCCTTGCTCTTTTTCATCTGCCTGCATGGCCTTTAATACCGAAATTCCCATTTCAGAATGAAACACAGTATGTTGTTTAAATACTTCCGCAGCGCTACTGGCCGTCTTTACACCACCCGGTTTTAGCGGTAAATCTGAAATCAGCATTAATGCACCAACAGGAACGTAACGCGCAAAACCAACAGTAAAGAGCGTAGCACATTCCATATCGATGGCTTGTGCTCGCTCTATGGCAAGTGTCTTTTTGAAGTCTTCATTGAATTCCCAAAAACGCACGTTGGTTGTATGAATAACACCATTAGAATAAGTTAATTTTCGTTTTTCTAATTCCTCACACACATAGCGCTGAATCAAAAACGAACTTAAGGAAGGACATTGCTTAGGCATATAGGCATCTGATGTACCTTCTTCACGTATGGCGGCTACCGGAACAAAATAATTGCCCACCTCATATTCAGGACGCAGACCACCACACATACCTAACATTAATGTAGCCTTGGGTTTGATAAAAGAGAGCAATTCAATCACCAAGGCAGCCATAGGGGAACCTACGCTGTAATTAATGATAGTAATACCATTATTTTTGGAATGGCATACAACCATTGCTGAACCATGATGTATAGGCTCTTCCAACGTTTCTGAAAAATTTTTAACGTATTTATAAAAATTTGTCAGCAAAATATAGGGTTGAAAATCTTCAACCTTGCTACCCGTATAACGCTCTAACGTACTGATACCCACTCTATCACGAGTGAATTGATTGATTTGCTCCATATCTTTTTTATCTAATTCATCTGTCATGTGGAATCCATCCTATATGGTTTGACAAGCGCAATATCAACTTCCATTTCTCGCATACACAAGTAAACAATGCCAACTCACTGAGAAATAATCTTTTCTCCAGACATGCTAGTCATATTGATCAACAATATCAATGGACATAAAAAGAGAGATTAAAATGGGCCAGGCAAATAGATCTATATTTAATCATTGATTGTAACTTTATGATTAATAGAATAAATTCAAAACAATTCCCTACTTAGTCACGCTTAAATTCGCACCTTTGATGTAACTCACTTCTACCGATTTACTTTGACAACAGGACATATTCCATGAAAATATGGATCTATAGCTCCATATTTTCATGGAAATTAATACGCAACGGCCTTTTTCAAGTTAAGTCACCCAAAATTTATTTTCGCGACAGTGGGCTATTACACTATTGACTCAATATCGAAGATTCAACCGCACTAAACCGACATCCTAAAGTAGACGCATCCTGAGAAGGCTTTGCACTTGAAAAAATCATACGTTGAATATGCAAGATTATATCCAAAATAATTCTCCATAAGATACACCGGACAAATGCGAAACAGATCGAGACGGATGAAGAATGAAACCCTATTTTAATAAGACTATCGCATTCAATCGCATTGGTATTACCCGATATCAAAACGGCATGATGTTGTATGATGCGTGTGAGAATACGGATCAACATTCTCTGTTGCTGAGTTTTGGTGATTTATTTGCGTTGCCTTATAGCGTTTACTTATTAGATAAACACGGCACTACTGTCAACATCAATGAAATCGGTGCGAAAATATGTGGATTTCAAACCCCAGAACTAGCCATAGGAAAAACCATTTTTGATGTTTCTGCTGGCGCTAGCGCAAAAGATTTATTAAATAATTGCGAATCTGTCTTGCAACAAGAATCCGTTAAATTGTTTGATGAGTTTAATACGCGATTCGATGGCCGCTTATTGCATTTCTTGTCGGTTAAATATCCTTGTTACGATACCTCTCATCAACTCCAAGGTACATTAGGTGTGTCCATTGTAATAGGTGAACATCCACTCGCTGAAGCTATCACTCATCTCACACACTTAGGCTTGCTACCTAAAAACACGCCGCCCAAACTAGCCATTTCATTAAAGTTAGGCAACGTATCGTTAACACCCAGAGAACAAGAATGCTTAGAACACACTGTCAAAGGCTACACGGCAAAACAAATCGCAAAAAAATTATCAATTTCACCGAGAACGGTGGAAGAATATATCAATCAAATAAAATTGAAATTTGACGTAGGCTCTAAACAAGAGCTCATTCAAAAAGTCTTGGGGTAGGTTGGGTTGAGTGCTTTTGCGAAACCCAACATCCTCACTCCCCGTATTCAACACGGAGTGTTATACGGAATAGATTCCTATTAAGATGATCTTACTGAAATCAACTTTAGGAGTTAAACGTCATGCCAAGATCAACAGCACAATTATCACAACAGTTATTAAATCACTTCATCGCTAAACAATCATTTCTCAAAGATTACCCAAAATCTGGGGTGGTTTTTCTTGCGATTGATCCGGCATTTAGTGATGCACACACGAGAAAAATTGCATCCGATGCTGTTTTATCTGCAGCGAAAACCTTGTCATTTGATTGCGTCGCAGGGATTGCTTCCAGAGGTTATATTGTATCTGGCATTGTTGCTAATCAATCCGAACATAAAGGCGAGCAGTTCATACAGAAGGTGAAAGTCAAAGGCGATCCACGTTTTATTCAAGTCGGTACAAAAACAGAATATTCTACTGATGACTTACAAGTACTAAAAGGCATAATCCAAAAAGATAAAAATTATTTACTGACGGATGATTTAATCGCAACAGGCGGATCTGTCATGTCTGCAATACAACTCATTCGAGCCAGTGGCGGACTAGTAAATACCGTATTTGTGATGGCAGAGTTAGTCGACCTAGGCGCAAGAGAATTATTGAAACAGGCTGGCGTTGAGCTGGTAAGTTTATTAAAGTTAACTCAACAAGATTTACAACAATTGTTAGCGCTTCAAAATGCATATGAAGAAAATAAAGGCGATACGCTTTCCTATCAATTATCACATCATGCAGGCGAATTAATACCTGCACTTACAGTACATGTTGCCTCACAATCATCGTTAAAAAAAGACGGAACGAAATTCGCCGTTCAAGAAATAGTGGATCCACTCGCTATTCATCTTGTTGGACACAATGTTGCTTCAGATGTGCCAAACCAGCCGCGTGGTTATGAAGAAACAACGAAAGGTGCTCTAAACAGATTTGTTGCAATGCAACGTGAAATTCCGAATGAGAAAAATAGTATTTTAGTTTCGATAGAGAATGGACTTCGTTATGCAGAAGATGAAGATCGTTATTATGATTTCGTGCATGTGATTATTGAGAAGGACGGTGTGACAACAACGCACACACAAGATTGTTGCGTTGTTCCGAATGAAATTATTCAAGAATTAGATGCAGAGCAAAACATCACGTGGGGTGAGATTGCAACGCGAAAAGGCTATACAAGGTCTGCAAATAATCCTCACAAAGAGGTTATGTTTGGCGGCGTGTCAAGAGAGACACATATACAACTAGCGTTGAATCATGCGCTTAAAAAATTAAATTCTCAAAAAGAAAATGTGATGACGATTCCCCGTACTGCAAAATTAAATCTTCATCAAGCTAGCAATCGATATGAACAAAGAGGTATTGTATTTTCAACACCCGAAGACAATGAGCCGCAACACATTATTGATTTATACAATCATGGTTGTCAGTGGGCTGTAGCTCCTGAAAAAACCCAGCAAAATGATTTTAAAATTTTTTCAACTGGCGATGCATTTTCACTTATCTCACCGAAAGTGAAACTCGATGGAGCGAATGTCAATATTCATGTCGGCATAAAACATGAAAAATATTCTCCGTTAGTTTTACTGCAAGAAGCACTGCAATTATGTCGTACGGCGAGTGAGCACGGTGCAAAAGAAATAACGATTGCCTTGCCAGAACAATATCATCCCATGTTGAATCCAAGTGACTTTAATGTGTTGTTAGTCAATCTGTTTAAAGCGAGCGGTGCAGGTAGTATTTATTTTTATGATCATCAGTATCAAGGTAATTTATCAGAGAGCGTTAAAACAGCATCTTGCCATAAAGAATCGGTTTTACGTTATTTACAATGGAATTCACAAAGCACATTAGATGAAAAAGTCGCGCATCATATGCGTAAACATACAGTGAGACGCGTTTTATCGCAATGTGAAGTGAATCAAACAGACATCACAACACTGTTGAGTGAAGATGCTGCACCCGATAAGATTCAAGTCCCCGCTATAAAAAATCCGCCGCACATTTTGTTATACTGTTCTGCAAATCAACCCTTCGCACAGGAAATCGCAGCAAGTTTAAAAGCACGTGGGGAAACAGTAAAACTATACTGTATCGAGGGACACGGTGAACAAGCAACGATTCCTCGCGATGCCAGACTCTGCGGTGCAACCGTAACCATTGTGCAATCCACACGACCGAATCCCGATAACATAGAACTATCACGTGAATATCAAATCAATGGCGCTTCATCCTATTTTTTTGAAGCTACCATGATTGCGAGACAAGCGCATTTAAGAGGCGCCGAACAAATCAATCTAGTCAATCCTTATCAATTTAGCGCGCGTTCAGATAAAGCAGAAGATAATCCAAAAGGCAGAACGGGTGCTTATGTACAACAAAATGGTTTGTTACTTGAAGCTGCGGGCGTAAATCACGTGATTACCGCGGAGTGTCACGATCCACACACATTATCTGGCACTTATACCGGAAAGAAAATCAAAGGTTCCGCCGTGCAAGGATTAACTGTGATCTCAAGTGAAATTGCAGAACAATGGTTGCAGTCATCACAACAAGGACAATTACGGTTAGTGACACCCGATGCAGGTGCAGCAAAACGTACGAAAGAATTAACACAAACATTGCAAGCTATCTTGGGTGATAAATTATGTGAATCACGCGTGTTAGGAGAAAAAGAACGTGGCTCACACAAAGATGATAGCGCACAAATCAATAACATGAATTCAGGAAGTGTAGGCATTAATGCGCACGATAAATATTTGATTACGGATGATGAAGCTGCAACATGCAGCACTATATGCCAAGCGATACTAAACCTTAAAAAGCAAGGTGCAAAAAATGTTTCAGTTGCCATTGTGCATAACAACATGCCGCTTGATTGGTTGTTACGCCAGTTATGTTTGGCACGCATCTTAACCTTAGGTGTGAATGATTTACATTTTAGTGATACACAAGAAATGGGAACGCTTGCGAAAAACTATGATGACCTCATTCAAACCTATTCAAAGATGACTGCATTGTCTTCAGATAAAATTGAAGCACAAGTAGTAGATTGGTTTAAAGAGAATATGGCGGAATGCGACGCATCGTTTGAATCATTCAAAATGATGTTTAGTGAAATATCAGCACGCGTGAGTGTACATCACTTAGCAGATGCATTTGTTGATAAGCTCACGCATAAGGCTAAGCCAATAATCGCTCTCGTGCAAAACCAAAAAACGACAGGAAGCATTTACACCGCGAATACCTTATTTTCTGCGAGTCATAGAGCAAGCCAACCGATTGCGGCGAATGAAGCAAGATTATCTTCCAGCAATCTTGCGGCTATGCGATAAGTTAGGTAGGTTGGGTTGAGCGCTTTTTTGCGAAACCCAACAATATTTGAATTGTAAGATAAACAACGGGAATGTTGGGTTTGTAAATCAACCCAACCTACACTGCGTTACGTGGCTGGTTACAAAACCAATGACATAAAATTATGAGACTTGTAGGTTGGGTTGAGCGTCTTTTGCGAAACCCAACATTTACTCTCGAAAATTATGCTCGATAATCATAGCATTACACCCCCAACCTTCAGGATATACATCTTTACTTTTATAAAAATTAAAACTCGAATATGGCCAGCCAGCAGGATCATCGATATATCCATGTTTTACAGGGTTGTAATGAATATAATCGATATGCTGCGCAAAATCATTTTCATCTCTGATCGCATGCTCCCAAAATCGTCTTTGCCAAATGCATTTTTCTTTTTTGTATTTTCTTGCTTTTGAAGGGATATCATCATTACGCTGCACACAATCTCTTGTGAAATAACTTTTAATTAACCTCCAGCGTGTAGAAAAGTCAGTGTCATTATCAGGCAATGTCCAGATACAGTGAAGGTGGTCTGGTAATATTACGTAAGCACGCATTTTAAAAGGGTGTTGTTGTTTTACTTTTTTGATGCAGTGCTTGAGTAATTTTATATTGCTCGGTTCTTCAAATAATTTTTTCCGTTGATATGTAACAAGAGTAAAGAAAAATGTACCACCCGGAATATAGGTGCGACGATAATCCATGTTGTGTCCTTGGGGTTGTGTTGGGTAAAAAAATGTTGGGTTTGTGAAGCAACCCAACCTACAAAATTTTATGAGTAGGGTAAGAGAGTGTTGGGTTTGTGGAGCAACCCAACCTACGGGAATTAGGTAGGTTGGGTTGAGCGCCTTTTGCGAAACCTAACATCAAATGGTTGCGCCGTAATTTTTGGGGATGGTTGTATCATGTAAGGGGATGTTGGGTTGAGCGCTTTTTGCGAAACCCAATATCAAATGGCCGCACCGTAATTTTTGGGAATGGTTGAATCATGTAAGGGAATGTTGGGTTTGTGAATCAACCCAACCTACGTATCGTAGGGTATAGTGAAATTTGGTGGGCCGTCTGCGATTCGAACGCAGGACCAACAAGTTAAAAGCCTGCTGCTCTACCGACTGAGCTAACGGCCCCACACATTTAAGTTATGCAAACTTAAGGCGCTATAATACAGAATAATTTAAAAAGATCAACGTCCAACGACGTCTCCCCACAAATATTTATGAAGTTGTATCTGTAATCGCACTGGCAATCGATCTTCTAGTATCCAATCAGCCAATAAACCCGCGGGTTGTTCTTGATAACTGGGCGAAAATAGGACTTCACACACATCTGCCAACTTATATTTATCCATAATTTCTTTGGACCAGTCGTAATCTTTTCGTTCACAAATAACAAACTTCACCTGATCGTGCGGCAATAAATAATCCAGATTCGACCATAGATTTTTTGTCACTTCCAGAGAGCCAGGCGTTTTAATATCAAGAATTTTAGTAATGCGAGGGTCTACTGACACTATATCTATTGCACCACTGGTTTCTAGTGAAACGTCATAGCCCACATCAGCCAACTTGGTCAGCAACTCCAAACAAGGCTTTTGAGCCAACGGTTCGCCGCCAGTCACTGTGACATAATGGGCGCCATAGCTTGCCACTTTATCTAAGATTTCTTCCAGGTCTAGCCAATTACCCCCTTGAAACGCATACGCCGTGTCACAATAGCCGCAACGCAGAGGACAACCCGTCAGACGTACAAAAACCGTAGGCAAGCCTACGGTTCGTGTTTCACCCTGGAGGGAGTAAAATATTTCTGTAATCCGCAATCGACTCAAATTAGTGACCCGCTTGTTTAATCTGCTTTAGCTGTTCCGATGCTAAGCGTGCTGAAGGCGTCCCTGAGTATTGCGTTGTTACCATTTTAAAAGCTGTTTTTGCATCCGCCCATTTAAACTGTGCAGCATAAATTAAGCCTAGCTTTAACTGAGCATCTGCCAGCTTAGGACTTTCTGGATAATTTTTTACGACAGTCGAAAATTCAATAACAGCCTGATCATTTTTACCCAATAGACCATAAAGCTCACCCAGCCAATAGTGTGCATTAGCGGCAAATTGCCCTGTAGGATATTTTTGCAGCATTTTTTGCAATGTGCTTGCTGCTTGGCTATATTTTTTAGCCTTGATTAAGCTATAAGCTGATTGATAAATAGCTTGCTCTTCTGCTCCATTAGGTTGAGCTGCGGTTGCCGCTACCGCTACTGGTGTTTTTGCTGGTTTATCTAACGCTGCTGGGGGAGCTAACTTTAATTTAGTCTGAGGAGCAGCCGCTGGAATTGTATCATCCGCTTGTGTATTAGGCGTCTCTGATGCTGTGCCAGCGGAACCGGTTAATTCTTTGTTAACTCGTTTATCTAGATCCATAAACATTGTTTTTTGTTGAGCTTGCAATAATTGCACTTGATGCGTTAACTCTTCAACCTGGCCTCTCAGAGCCTGTACATCTGTCTGTACGGTGTTTACTTTGGTAGCCGAGTCATCATGCAGCATATTACTAATTTGTTGCTCTAATCGCCCTACACGCTGTTCTAATGACAATGAAGCGTCTGGAACAAAAGACTGAGCTTGCATATTTTCCGGTGCTGATTGTACTTTAGGTGTTGAAATGGGAGCTGGTGCACTCTCTTCATTCTGGCCATCAAATTGAGGCGGATAATTATCCACGTCGTAAACTGGCGCCACATGTGCGTAAGCACTCAACGTTATTAAAGACAATAGCATCACGACCGAAGTACGTTTTACATTTGAAATGGCCATATATTTAGTCCTTGAACTCATAGGATAAGGGTCTGTATGAATTTAAATGTGCCTTTGCAACTGAGTTACAAAGGCAGCATGATTATTGTTGTAAACTCACTAATACCACACGACGATCGCGTTGGTAGTCTTGTTCAGTACGTCCAGTTGCAGCAAGACGTTCTGCGCCATAACTAATCACACGAACTTGGTCAGGATTAACACCTTTTGATTTCATGAGATTAGCGACTGCATTCGCACGACGTTCGCCCAGTGCTACGTTATATTCACGGCTACCGCGTGGGTCAGTATGACCTTCTAGCAACACTTTAGCGCGCGAATTAGCCACTAAGTGATTTGCGTTCGCAACAATAGCAGGTCTGTCATTGTCACTAATATCTGCTTTATCAAATTCAAAATAATAGGTTTTCTTTGCCAATAATTGCTCAGGCGTTAAATTACCGCCGCCAAAGTTACTACTGTCACCCGCGCCATAAGTTTGGGATCCACTCGCATTTGCATCAGTTACACCCGATTGATCGCCATGTTTTTTCATAGAGCTGCATGCGGTCAACCCTAGAATTGCACAGCTTACTAATACCACTTGAGCCAACGTTTTTAACTTCATGAATGTATCTCCCTTAAATTCTAAATTTACTTGTTGAGGCATAGCCATATCTTTTATTTGCACACACACAGTTCGAATGAGTATACCCCGAAATAAGCTCTCATCAAGACAAAAATGGTGACCATGCAGGGTCTTGAACTTCCCCATTTCGATCAGGCAAGCGCAACTGAACTTTGCCGTCACTCGAAACCATGCCTAACATGCTGCGGCCGTTATCAAGTGTGCCATACATCACCATGCTGCCATTAGGCGCAATGCTGGGGGATTCATTATCTGATCCATTGTTTGTTAAAAGATGAAACCTGCCCGTATCTAAATCAAGCAAGCCAATATTATACACACCATTTTCTCTGTGCAGCATAGCAATATGACTGCCATCTGCTGTAAATGAGGCTCTAGCATTGTAATCGCCATCATAACTCACTCTAGAAACCGCCTGAGTTGCTAAATTAAGCTGATAAATCTGCGGTCCGCCGCCGCGATTAGACGTAAAGACCAGACTTTTTCCATTAGGTGACCAAGCTGGCTCAGTGTTAATAGACCAATCATGAGTCAACTGAGTTAATTGCTTAGAGTTCACATCCAGCACATAAATATTAGGGGAACCATCTTTGGAAAGCACTAGTGCTAATTTCCTGCCATCAGGTGACCACGCTGGAGCGCCATTAATTCCCTTGTATTGGCTGATTATAGAACGACTCCCTGTCGCAATATTTTCTACATAAATGGATGCACGACGATTTTCAAAAGAGACATAAGCCAGTCGCTTTCCATCCGGCGACCATGCAGGAGACATAACAGGATCAGAAGATGACAGCAAAGGACGAGGGTTGTAACCATCTTGATCTGATACTTCTAAAATATGTAAAGGTGGTCTGCCCGCCGGCCGCTGCACAATCACATAGGCTAAACGAGTGGAAAAAATTCCTCGCGTACCTAAAATTTGTTGGTAAATAATATCACTGATATGGTGAGCTAAAGGCCGTAATTGCGAACCTGATACAACAAATTTATCTTGGACGACTAACGCTTGAGAACTCGGCGCGCCGTCTTTTCCTTTAAACACATCAACAAGTGCAAAATTCACCTGATAACGATCACTGCCCACCAATGTCACTCTACCTATGACTAATTTATCAGCCCCCAGATTACGAAAATATCCATACTGAATATCATCAAGCGTATTAGGGTATTGATTCATTGCATTGCGGCCATAGACTTTAAAGCGGCCACTGTTTTGCAAGTCATTACTAATGATGGATGACACATCTTGAGGAGCGGATGCACCTGCTCCACCGAATGGGGAGATGGCGATAGGAACAGCACCGGCCACACCGCGTGTCAACTCTAAACTGAGCAGCGCTGAAGCTGGCCTTGAAACGAGTAAACCGACAAAAAATAAAATGATGACTAACTTACGCATTTTTTAAAAACTCCTCTTTTATGTTTGCAGGAGCCCCCACTGAAGAGGGTTAATATATTGATTCCGCACTCCAAACAGCACATCCATGTGCTAAATGATGCCATCCATGGCATCAAGTCGTGCTCCACAATATATTAACCCTCTTCAGTGGGAACTCCTGCTATATTTGTGCAATAATATTCTGTAATGTAGCATCGCTGAAATCAACAGCCAACAATGGTTTAGAAAATAAAAATCCTTGCATCAAAAAACAATTAAACGATAGTAACATCTCTTTTTGTTTGAGCGTTTCTACACCCTCAGCGACTACTGATAACTTTAAACTATTCGCTAGCATTATCATCATTTTGACAATTTCTTCACTTTCTTTATTAACCGTAATCTCTCGAATTAAAGAACCGTCAATTTTTAAAAAATCCACGGGGAAACGACGTAGATGTTGTAAAGACAAATTTCCTGTTCCAAAATGATCGATTGCAATTTTTACGCCTAAATGTTTTAACATATGCAGCGTTTTTTCTACTACATCCAGCTTTGGTGACAATACACTTTCTGAAATCTCTAACACCAACAGAGAAGGATCCATACCGACTTCCTGTAAAATTTTCGCAGTACTAAAACTAAAATGGGGATTTTCTAATTGATGCATAGAAACATTCACTGAAATACTTGAAAAAGATAAACCTCTCTCTTTCCATTCTAAAAATTGTTTACAAGCCTTACGCAGCACCCACTCGCCTATAGACATCATTCGACGATTATTTTCTGCTAATTTTAAAAATTCTAAAGGCCCCACCAATCCCAAATCAGGATGTTGCCAACGCAGCAAAGCTTCTAACGTCGTAATTTTTCTGCTGTCAGTATTGATTTGTGGCTGATAATGAATGACAAATTCTTGATAAATAGTCTCACTGCATAAACTGGAGCTTAACGTTAATTCACGCTTACTCACAGCTTGCATATCTTGATGATAAAATCGATAAGTGTTGAGACCAAATGATCTTGCAACCTGCAATGCAACATCTGCATTATTTAAAAGAGCTTTTTCTTGATCTCCATCACCTGGAAATACGCTAATTCCTATATTTGCATTCAAATAAATATCTTGATTATTAACTCGAAACGGAGATGAAATAACTTCTAATAAACGCTGCGCGATATACACTGCTGCTTCAGGCTTGATAATCTGCGACAATAATATCACAAACCGCCCATCTGATAGTCTAGCTAACATATCGACTTTTCGAATGCATACACCCATACGCAATGCGAGCTCATTTAAAATTTCATCACTCACCTCTGACCCAAAAACATTTTCAACCGCTTTAAATTCATCGATTTCCAAAGATAACACTGAAAAAATTAATTGATGACGCTTACTCAGATTCAATGTTCGTGCTAAATAATCATTAAAAACCTGACGCTTAGGCAGGCTAGTCACCACATCATAAAGCACTTTTTTTTCAACATTATTTTTTAATTCATCGAGATCTTTTTGCGATTGGCGACTGAGCTCTTGATGAACCATCAATAACTCTTTTGTATTCGCTAATTGTTCTCGCAAAGAAATAATTTTTTTTACCGCGACAATAAAAAAATAAAATAAGCCCGCAAAAAAAACAAAGCCAGCTAGTCCTAAAATCATTGCCACGTACAGCTCCCTTTAGTTATACATCCGATAACACACTTTCTGGTTTCACGCGCAACACAAATTGTCGGAACTGATTAAACTCTTGTGTCTCAGTTGGAACAGGTAAAGGAGACGCTTTAAAAACAGCATCTCGCGCAGATCTATCTAGAGCAACATTACCGCTGCTTCGTGTAATTTGCACATCTAATACCATGCCGCCAGGCGCTAAATGGATTAACAAATCGGTATATAATTTTTTATTTACGCTAGCAGGCACTAACCATTGCTGACTGATAGCTTGCAATATCAACGCTTTATATTTATTCACTTCACCTTGCATTTTTGAACCGGCTATTTTTAATTGTTCTTGATGCAGCTGTCGTTCTAAATTTTTAGCTGCCTGTTCTTTTAATTCTTTTGCGAACGCCGCTTCCAATGATTTTTGCTTTAATTTTTTTTGAGCCTGCGTTTGTTTTTTTACATCTTCTAAAAGTTGTTTAGCCAATGCTTCTTTCTGTAAAATAGTATTTTTTTTACGTTGTATGTTTAAAGCAATCGCTTGTTTTTGCAACTCTGCAGGATCAGGTTTAGAAATTGTTTTTTCAGACTTTTGAATTTGAGGCTGCGCTGAAGCTGCAGGAAGCGGTGCAGGAGCAGGACTCAGCGTATCCATCACAACTGCGCTAATGACTTTTAAATCTTTATCAGAATTTTCAACCACGGGCATGGTAGAACTGAATTCAAAACTCACAATTAATATTGCTAATACGACAATATGAAAGAACACAGAAAAAAGAAAAGCTGGGCTATATTGTCGTAACACTATTGTCACCCTTTCTTAGACGGCTGAGTAATAAGGCCTACTGTTTTTGCACCCGCTGCTTGTAAAAGCGACATAGCCGCAACGATTTTGCCATAGTTAACATTGCTATCTCCACGCACCAATACTGGACGCTGCTCTCCTTCATTCGCAGTCGTTTTCAACTGAGTCGATGCTAAATAACTTAGCGTTCGTTCTGAGATAGGTTGGTTAGGTTTATCTGAAATATTAAGATAATAATTTCCTGCGGCATCAACAGTGACTATCAACGGTTCTTTTTGATTGGGTGGAATCGCCTTAGCTTCTGTTTTAGGTAAATCCACTTTAACACCCTGAGTAAGCAAAGGCGTGGTAACCATAAAAATCACCAGCAAAACTAACATCACGTCTATGAAAGGCACTACGTTGATTTCTGCCATTTGACGTCTAGGCCCATTACGGTAAGTTTGCATAAATGCCTATCCCTCTACCTCGACTTGCGTCCTTGATAAGCTCATTTGAGCTTGCCTTAATAAAATATTTGAAAACTCTTCTTGAAAACTATCATATCGACTGAGCAAACGATTTATATCATTCGCATAACGATTATAAGCAACCACTGCAGGAATCGCAGCAAATAGACCCATGGCTGTCGCAACAAGTGCTTCTGCAATGCCAGGTGCTACCATCGCGATAGTGGCTTGCTGCACATTCGCCAATGCACGAAACGACAACATAATCCCCCAAACGGTACCGAACAGACCCACAAACGGACTGGTAGAACCCACGGTCGCCAACACAGGCAAATGCATTTCTAATTTATCTTGTTCGCGCATTTGGGCCACTCGCATAGCACGTCTTGCACTTTCCATAATGGCGTCTGCGCTCATTCCTGCTTGTTTGTGTAATCGTAAAAATTCTTTAAATCCCGCTTGGAATATCAGTTCTACACCTGCACTTTGGGAATTTTTCAGACTTTCATTGTATAACTTAGCGAGATCACCGCCTGACCAAAATTTTTCTTCAAACTCCAGTGTCTCAGTGCGTGTATCACTTAAATAAAAACCTCTTTGCACTATGTAAGTCCACGAAATAATCGAGGCACTGACCAACAATAGGAGTACGAGCTTGACTACCAGCCCCGCGTTTAAAAAATAAGTTAGAAATGAGGAATCAATGTTCACACTGTATCTCCTGTAATTCATGAAATAATGCAGCGGGTAATGGCCGCGGTCGCATTGCTGTATCCACACAAGCAATTTTAATCGTTGCCTTGGATATTATGGTATCGGGTCTTAGAGCAAAGCGCAAATACTGATCATACAGCATGCTTGCCCTGCCCAACTTAGTCAGCTTAGACACAACTTCCAATTTGTCATGCAAGGTTGCAGGCTTAAGGTAGTCAATCTGAGCAGAACGCACAGGGAAATAAACACCATGATCTTTTTGCCATGCAATTCCAAAACCTAAGCTTTCTGCCCATTCCGAACGAGCTATCTCGTAGAAACTGAGATAATTACTGTGATAGACAACGCCACCATAATCGGTGTCTTTGGTATAAACTTTTATGGGAAAAACAAACTGATTCATAAGACCAACCTTATCATCTTTGTAGCCTGCTTATTTGTAGCGTGGACAAAGGCGCTCAGCGCCGTGTCCGCGGGTCTGTTTCATCCATTCCCGGACTCGCTGCGCTTAGTCCGGGCTACATCAAATTCTGGCTACATTATCACAGATTTCGCCCAAAACTTCTTCGCAGAGAGAGAATTGTTGCTTTTCCTCCAAGGCTGCAGCGGCTTGCTCCAACTTAGCTAATTTTCGACCAATATAATTATTTCGAAACACGTCTGTTTCAAGCACAGCTTTTTTATTTTCCAACAAAGGTTTACGGGTGATCGGACAGACATTTTCTTTTGGTTTAAAAAATCCAAATAAAGAATTTTTATTATATGCAATGCCTGAACTCAACGTCACGGGTTTGTCCATTAACAATTTTCCCACAGGGCATTCATTATCTTTAATAAATTTTTCAAATTTTCCTTGAAGAGTCTGCACTTCTTCTTTTAAAAAAATTGAATTGTTTAATTCTGTTAATTTATTTTCAAGAACTTCTGCACGATTTGAAAATAACGTTTTATCATTTGGATCATCTAGAACGTCTGGAACATTTTCTTGTTCTGGTAATTCTTCTCTAAAATCCATAAAAATTTCACGCTGCGGCTCTCTTGCAAAAAGAGTATGACTCAAAATATGATTCACTAACCAAAGTAAAGCGATAGCCATCAAGATACACGCTACTATCTCTATTCTGACTCCTTCAACTGGTTTTGATGGAAATAATTTTGTGATGCAGTCAACAAGTTCGTCGTTAACATAAGCATCTTGAATTGTGTACAATGCAGCTTCATATTGTTTTGCAAAAAAATCCCATGCAACACCATTGATTAAAACCAACCTGCTATTTGCTGGAGAAAATACAGAATCATCGTAAATTCGATAATAATTTTGCAATCCAACATCTCGACAACGATACAATTTTAATTCGAACAAATCAGCGTGAATAAAATGCGTTGTAAAAAGTTGCAATAAATACAAACCGTCTTCTTTTGTTTTTAACAAAAACCGCGGACCACTATGCGCTGCTTCCACACATAAAGATTGATAAAAGATACCGAACAGATTCATTAAAATATAAGCACGTCTGGTTGTTATTTTAGAAAGTAATTTGCGGAGATTATTTGGAGATTTTTTTTCGAAGGGTAATTTAAAAAATTTCACACCAGCCCTCCTGGCTCATCATCACATACAGAAATAAAATAACATCATTGATTAGCACTTGGAGCATGACTTGCTTTAGTGCTCAGCTCCTCTAAAATTTCTTTAGAAAGCTGATTGTTAACCATCAAAAGTTCTTCTATGTAAGGATCATTTTTTAAAATATAAGAAATCAATTCTACAGCTTTCGCTTTTTGATAAGCAGGCAAGCCATGAGTAAGCCCTTCTAAATCTAATATTTCAATGCCAATTAAGTCTGAACTTTTTCTATATTTTTTTAAGAAATCAGCAAATTGTATTAACCCTTCTATAGAATAAATTTCAATCGTGCGAGACACATCATTAACACTACCCATGGCAGCTCTCCTCCTACAATAAAAAGACTGTTATCTCTCTACTGCTTAAAATTTATTCTAACATATTCTGATCAATTATTCATCAATAACGTCAATATTCGGTTTAATTTTTTTGTAGCCCGGACAAAGCGCAGCGTGTCCGGGAATGAATATTGCAGACCTCGCGGACTCGGCGCTGTACGCCTTAGTCCACGCTACTCATTATTCAACATCTTCCAACAAATTTAAATTTTTCTGCTGTGCAATTTTTTCAGGCACTTTCAACCCAAAATGCACATAAGCTTGCGGGCTTGCAATACGACCTCGCGGAGTACGCATCATAAAACCTTGCTGAATTAAAAAAGGTTCTATCACATCTTCTATGGTTCCGCGTTCTTCACTGATTGCTGCCGCTAAACTATCAACACCCACAGGGCCGCCATTAAAGCGATCTATCAACGCTAATAATAATTTTCTATCCATCATATCAAAACCTTGATCATCTACATCTAACATGTTCAATGCAGATTTCACCACTTCTTGAAAAATTTTTCCATTCGCTTTCACTTCTGCATAATCTCGCACACGCCGTAATAAACGATTCGCGATACGCGGCGTACCACGCGAACGTTTTGCAATTTCCGCAGCACCTGCAGGATCAATTGCTATTCCTAAAATACTCGATGAACGCTGTATGATGTTAGTCAGATCAGGCACATTATAAAATTCTAAACGCTGAACGATTCCAAAACGATCACGCAAGGGTGAAGTCAACAAACCAGCTCGAGTGGTCGCGCCAACTAAGGTAAACGGTGCTAAATCTAATTTAATCGAACGCGCAGCAGGGCCTTCACCTATCATGATATCCAGCTTGTAATCTTCCATTGCAGGATATAACACTTCTTCCACCATAGGGCTGAGCCTATGTATTTCATCGATAAACAACACATCGTTAGGTTGTAAATTTGTCAGCAAGGCGGCAACATCGCCCGGCCTTTCTAACACAGGACCTGAGGTTTGTCGCAATCCCACGCCTAATTCATTTGCAATAATATTGGCAAGCGTCGTTTTACCCAAACCTGGCGGGCCAAAAATTAAAACATGATCCAAGGCCTCCTTGCGCGTGCGAGCCGCTTGAATAAAAATTTCCATTTGCTCACGCACTGCAGGTTGGCCCACATAATCCTGCAACGTCTTAGGTCGTATGGCGCGATCTATAGTATCCAACCCAGTTTGTTCAGGATTTAAAATTCTATCGCTCATGACACCATCTCCCGTAAAGAACGACGAATGATTTCTTCGCTAGACAAAGAACCATCATCTACTTTGGACACGACACGACTGGCTTCTTGGGGTTTGTAACCTAATGCGATCAATGCAGATACTGCATCTTGGCTGTCTTGATTTCGTGAAACACGTGAGCTATTAGGCAGTTCATTCACAGACATAGACTCCACCGGCTGCCAATTGGCAACCTTGTCACGCATTTCTATGATTAAACGTTCGGCGGTTTTTTTACCTACGCCAGGCAGGCGCACTAAACTTGCAGTATCGTTGTTGACTACACAGCGTACGAATTCAGTTGGGTCTATGCTGGACAAAATGGTTAAAGCTAACTTAGGTCCTACGCCATTCACTTTAAGCAATGTGCGAAACAGTGCGCGCTCTTCTTTAGCATGAAATCCATAGAGTAAATGCGCATCTTCACGCACCACAAAATGGGTAAACAAAGTGATGGCCTGACCCACTTCTGGCAAGTGGTAAAAAGTATTCATGGATGCATCAATTTCATAGCCCACACCATTGACATCCAGTATCAATTGCGGCGGCTGTTTTTCTAATAATATGCCTTTGAGCTGTCCAATCATGCAGCACCTCTGTAAATCATTAAATCTTACCTGAGGGGCTAGTGGAGTACCAGAGTAGATTTGCTTTTATGGGTAATGCCCGTAATTTTTATTCACGCTGGTAGCCCGGATTGAGCACAGCGAAAATCCGGGAAGGGTTGCGAAAATTCATGACTATAAACCCGGATTTTCGCTGCACTCAATCCGGGCTACCACACATATCTTTTTTATCTCTTAGGCTTCTTATTTTCTCTCTCAAGAGGATTCTTAGCAGCTGCATTCTTCTTCTCATCCCTGCGTCGTTTTTGCTGCGCTTGAGATGAAGCCGATGCGGACACGAAGGCTGCCGCAGATGATGATGCCGCTGCTGCCGCAGAAGACGACGCGGGTGTTGGCGAATAAAAGTTAAATGATGATCCCACACCCACTCGACCAAAACCGTGAGAAGAATTAGACGACGCAGGAGCAGCGCTTGCTGCTGCAGAACTCGAAGAAGAACCCACATAATGAGCAGGTGCAGCTGCACTCAGCATAACCGAAGGCGCTTTCTGCGCTTTAGGTAAAGCTGCTGAAGATGAAGATCCCGGTGTTGCCGAAAAAAAGTTAAAGGGTGACGCCGATCCTACTCTGCTAAAACCAAACGGGGAATTAAGCGATACAGGAACAGGGCTCGCTGTCGTATAACCAGAACCACCTGCAGGTGTTATAGCACCTTGCATATAAGAAGGCGATGGCGTTCTTGACAGTGAAGTCAACATCGGAGAAGGAGAATAACCTGGCGACGCTGAAGACCAGGCAGCAGCTGGCGAGCTGGTTGAAACAGAATAACCTGTTGACGCTGAAGATGAAGCGGCCGCAGCAGATGATGGACCCGTTGGCGGAAGATTTGCAAAAGAAGACACAGCATT
This sequence comes from Gammaproteobacteria bacterium, assembly GCA_031291255.1. Taxonomy (GTDB): domain Bacteria; phylum Pseudomonadota; class Gammaproteobacteria; order DSM-16500; family DSM-16500; genus UBA5158. The sequence goes on along the minus strand of JARLJN010000188.1, from coordinate 11,690 downwards.
TCCCGTGGCTATAGTTAAAGGCCTGCTCACCGCTTTACTCTCACTCTTGAAGCGTACCACGCCTACATTCACCTCAAACTCACCCTGCAAATACTTAGCAGGTTCTGTTAACATATTTTTTATTTGATCTTTAAGAAACTTGGAAACTGAGTATGGTTTTGCAGATTGCACACAATGCTTGGCAATACCTTTTTCAAAAATGTTATCGACTAACAATTCCAAAGTGTCAGGACCCATACTCGATGTCATATCTAAAGATAAATTAAATGCCTTGTCTTTCATAACCTGATAAGAAGTAGGAAGATTCTTAACAGTCAAAAAAATGCGAAAGTCATACTCTGTTAATCCCAACTCCTTAGTCGTCAACGTCGCTAACAGTTTTGCTTTTATTGCATCTTGTATTTTAACAAAAATTTTCTCATGCAATTTCTTTTTTTCCGCTTTAGAACAATATTCAACTGGGGCGGGGACAGCAGTTGCTGAACTCGAAGCCGCTGCAGCAGAACTCGCTTGATGCGGTATAGCACTCGCTGAACTCGACGCTGCACTACTTGAAACAACTGTAGGACTAGCCTGAACTAAAGATTGATGTTTAACATATTGCGCATAAAATTTTTGATGCGTCAAAGCAAACACTTCATCCCGCAGTTTAACTACATTTTTTTGAAGAAGAACATTATTACAATCCAGCATGCAGAGAAACACACACATCAACACCAATTCAATCGATTTGTTTCTCCATAATGCATAGTCTGGATCATCTTTTGATAAGGTATATTTATGACTCTGATAAATAGACACTGCTTTTAAGAGCTTTTCAATGTGTACCAGCTTCTCAGGCTTAAGTGTTAAATTATCTGACCAACGTTTCAAAATATCTGTTATTTCTGGATCCAAAATATTATCTTGCATGACGGTAGTCATCAAAACTGTTTTTGTAAGTCTTTCATATAAAGTAGATACTTCATTTCTCATCGCATTAATCTCTTCATGACTCACATATGCACTATATGAACTTACAATACTTTTTGCCAGTTCTTGAACATCATAGATACCAGAAGCATCAATGTGCGCACCAAAGGATACACTAGCACTTACACTACTTAAGATGCATTCAATAAGAAATTTCAAATACGCTGGTGTCATGGCCATGTCTAAATCAGGAAACTCAGGATATTTAATCTCAAAAGAAAAATCCGGTGCAACACCTGACAAGACGATTTCAATTTTTTGTAAAAATTTTTCTTGAAAAGCGTCTTTAGAAAGCACTTCCCATGTCGCTAACTTTTCATCATACATCGCAAAAGGTAAACGTTGACCAAACACTTCCTCGAAGACCAACCACTGTTGCATAGCCTGTATTATTCCATCTTTATTTTTCTTACCATTCACTCGTGTTGTATTTGCAAATATCGCAACTGTATTACCATGCCTCGAAAGCAACTCTCGAACTGCTATGGTCATAGGATCTAAATCTAAAGGATACATGGTGTCAGAAACTAAAACTTTTTTTCGATTAACCGTATTGAGACCTTGTAATAAAACCTCATTTGAAGAATAAACCGTCTCTGCACTTTGCACATGATACTGTCGCCCAGAAGTGGCCAGACCTAATTGTGAAGGATGCATATTATATTTTCTAAGTAATGCCCTTCTTGTAATATAAGAATTCCTGCGTTTTTCAGCAAGAATATCTTTGATCGATTTGTCAGATTGATTTAATGCATCTGCCATCATTGATTCCAGCAACTGCAAATAATATTGATGAATATGTTTATGCTTGCCTTTCAAATATAAATTTAACTCAGTTTTTACTTGCTCTCGCAGAACTAAATAAGCAGTAAAATGTTCTGAATGTGGCGCTGTCACATCTTCAAATGGAATATTATTTTTTAAATACATTTTTTCTAAATTGTTAAGCTTAAGTGGCTCATTCAATACAACACTATTTGATTTCATAAAAAATTCATGAAAAAAATCTTTACGAGATTTATCGGGAAATTGTGATGTTTTTCGCAAATGAATAGTCATTAAACGGCGATGAAACTCACTATAATTGAATGAAGGCTTGCCACCTATCTCACGCAAACCCGCTGTAGAAGAGGGAAACCCTAAAGGTATCATAGTATCTTTTAAAAAATTTGAATTAGCAGGTCGCTTAAATCCAGCCATCGCTATCGCGTTAGACTTTCCTGTTAACAAAACCAGACCTGAACGCTCTTTCCATTGCCCATCATAGGTTTGAATAGGCAACCCACTTACCATCATAGTTGCTGGCTTTACGCGTCGAGAATCTTGCATATCCAGTAACTCTTTTTTTATTTCTGCAAAACTCCGCGCATTATGAACAGCAAGCTTTCTAACCAATATCGCTGCATTTTCAGAATATTCCGATTGGCTTAAAAGTTCACGCAATAAGTCTTCAGAACTTGCCTGTAATAGCTGGTCTCTGCGAACTAATTTTTGTTTTAGTTCTTGAATTGGATTTGCATTAATGCGAGCCTGTAAAAACCCCCTAACCTTAGGCGTCAATATGCTATCGAAAATAGTACGAGACATACGAATGCTTGTTGCGCTATAAGTCCAAGGTGTTAAAAGAAATGTAAAATCCATAGCCAACCCAGAAATAAACTCATCGTGATCTTTATCCGAAATAGCGGACAAAATACCATTCATCCAGCGCGTCAATAAACTCACTGTTGATGCGTTTGCAGGCATTTTTTCAGGTGTATTTGGTGTATAAGTATAATCTTGTGAGGCATAAGCCAATGTATCTTTTTTTAATTTACTCAGATATGAAATATGTACAAAACGTAGAAATTCATAATAATCTTTCAATACAATTTGATCATGAACAGTGCTTGATGATGGGACAGACAAAATCACATCATTTCCTTGGAACTCACAAAGCTGCTGCAAAAATTCAGGTAAGACTGCATCATCTTCACTTTTCATTTCAACATCTTCTGAGCTAGATGCTGACTGTAAAACAGGTTGATTGACAAACTCTTCAATTGCATTCTGAAGAGCAGGCAATGTGTCTTTGAGTGCTTGCTGTAATTTTATATTTAATTTACCCAGATCTAATTGTGGTTTTTGAGGTTTGAATACATCCATCTGTGGAAGTATAGATAGCTGATTTGCAATCGGTACCACACTTGCAACCATATAAAGCTCATAGGTAAAATTTTCTGATTTGCGAGGAATAAAGTCGATTTGACACTTTTCAATATCAAACGGTAACACTTGCTCCCAACGGCCTATATTATTTTTTTGAGGAACACTAAATGTTCTAAAAACAAGATTATAATGTGACAAAATAAACAAACCGTAAAAGTTTAGTCTTACCTCATAACGAGTACGCATTTCCGTATCATTACCGTGAGGATATTTGTAAATTCCATCAGGATGTCTAATAACAAAATAAGAGTCACGCAAAAAAGCATAAACGGCGTAAGAACTAGGACATGAAGGAAACATATTTTTTAAAATGAATTCCGAGCTTGTATGCATCAAAACATGAGACAAACCAGGAGAATACTTCTCAAGTATCTGGTTAAAACTCTCTACATCACCTTTTCTCAACTTTTCTGAAGATACATGCTTATTCGAATGCATATGCAACTCATAGCTCTTATAAGCACTTTTTATGTTGTTAGATACTGGTCTAGACGCCGCCATGTAACACCCCATGTCTTGAATTTAAAATCAAAAATGGTGTACATAATAGCACATTTTATTACACTATAGTGTAATTTTTGTACTAAATTAAGACGTGTCAAAAAAAGGTAATCTATTGAATGAGATAGAAATAAATTCTGCTAACGTAGCCCGGATTGAGTGCAACGAAAATCCGGGAATAGTTGCGAAAATTCAATTGGAAAACCCGGATTTTCGTTGCACTCAATCCGGGCTACACTTATTTATAGAATACGGCTGGCACCGCATTTCCAACAAACATCAAACTGGCCTTCGAGCACTTCACCACAGTGGGCACATGTCCAACTCGATTTTGGTTTTTCAAATTCTAATTTTTCATCTGCAAAAATCGCTGCTGCTTCTGAAAATCGCTCATCATCCATGACCCACAATTCAGGCCATGCAATAGCAGGAGGAATCTCACCCGCTAAGGGTGGTTGTTCGTTTTTAATGAAAGACTCTATACCTTTTTCATCAAGCATGGATTTAAGCACATAGAGTGCAACCTTGTTTTGCGTAGTGTAGAGTTTTTTCATATCTTATTCCGGTATGTAATCTCTCCAACGATTTTTTTTGCTGCGCTGAGGAGATTTATTTTTTAATAATATTTTATTAGACAGTCGCGAGTGTGCATGACACAACGCAATCGCTAATGCATCTGCCGCATCGACTTGTAACTTCTCAGTGATATTTAATAAACGCCCGACCATGTGTTGGACTTGTTCTTTTTTCGCAGCACCATATCCAACTACAGACTGCTTCACTTGTCGTGCTGAATATTCTGCAACAGGAATAGTAAGAGCGACTATAGCTGCACCACGTGCTTGGCCTAACTTTAATGCCGACCCAGGATTTTCATGCATGAAAACCTGTTCTATCGCAGCTTCTACGGGTTGATGTAGTGTAATGATTTTTTGTAATTCAAAAAAAATTTTTTGCAGACGTTCAGGTATTTCTTTTTCAGTATCTAAATGTATACAGCCACTGGTGATATAAAAACTTTGATTGCCTTCTATGCGTATAAGACCGTAACCGGTGTGACGAGAGCCTGGATCGATTCCTATGATCACCATATTAAAAAATTCCATTTGGATAAGCGCAGTTCCCGGATTTTCGCTGGGCTCAATCCGGGCTACAACAATCATATGTGCTGCACTCAATTATAGTAGCCCGGATTGAGCCCAGCGAAAATCCGGGGAACATTTTTATTTATAGCATTTATAGTAGCCCGGATTGAGCCCAGCGAAAATCCAGGGAACAAACTATTCTATTTCTGCTAAAATTTCTTCAGAAATATCCGCATTCGAATACACTTCCTGCACATCATCCAAATCTTCTAACATATCCGTTAAACGCAAAAGTTTTTCTGCTGTGTCTTTATCTGTAATCTCAGCATTAGTTGCAGCAACCATAGTGATATCCGCTTGAGCGGGTTGCAATCCTGCTTTTTCCATCGCGCTTTTAATTTCTTCAAATGTTTCTGGTGTAGTCGTGACGTCAATACTTTTATCATCATTCACGACCAAGTCTTCAGCCCCTAATTCTAAAGCCAAATCAGTCACTTTTTCTTCATTAATCCCCGGTGCAAACGTGAGCTGGCCCAACTTTTTAAATAAATATGATACAGAGCCATCTGTACCCATATTGCCACCGCATTTAGTAAACGCATGTCGTACTTCTGCAACTGTACGATTACGATTATTCGTCATGCAATCTACCATGACGGCAACACCAGCAGGACCATAACCTTCATAGCGTATCTCTTCAACATCATTTCCTTCCATGCCGCCTGCACCGCGTTTTGCTGCGCGATCTATCACGTCTCTAGACATGTTAGCAATTAACGCTTTATCAACTGCAGTACGCAAACGTGGATTTGATCCAGGATCTGCGCCGCCTAATTTTGCAGACACCGTGATTTCACGAATTAATTTCGTATATAGCTTTCCTTTTTTCGCATCTTGTTTGCCTTTGCGATGCTTGATGTTAGCCCATTTACTATGACCAGCCATGAGATTCCCCTTTCATCTTTCTTAAATGTTAGTTTTTTCTTCAGTGTCTTTTTTCACAGGTACATTCACGCGTATACCTAACTCGATTAACTGTGCTGCATCAACAGTCGAAGGTGCATCTGTTAACGGACAGGTTGCAGTTTGTGTTTTAGGAAATGCAATCACATCTCGTATAGACGTAGAGTCTGTCATTAACATTGCTAATCTATCTATACCAAATGCAATACCACCATGCGGAGGACAACCAAACTTTAATGCTCTGAGCAAATGTCCGAATTTCTCATTCGCTTCTTCTTCGCTAATTCCCAAGGCTTTGAACACAGCCATTTGCAACTCAGAAGAATTTATACGAATAGAACCACCACCGATTTCACTGCCATTTAATGCAAGATCATAAGCGCGCGCTAAAATATTTATAGGATCTATATTAAGATCGCTGATCGCATTAATTTTTGGTGCAGTGAATGGATGATGACATGCTGTTAAATAGCCGTCTTTGGTTTTTTCAAACATAGGAAAGTCAACTACCCACAATGGACGCCAACCTTTTTCAACGAGATTTCTGTCTTGCCCTATTTTGATTCGTAACGCACCTAGCGCTTCGTTCACTATACTTGCTTTGTCTGCACCAAAGAAAATAATATCACCGACTACTGCACCTGTGCGTTTCAAAATTTGTTGCGTCACGTCTTCAGGAATAAATTTTAAAATCGGTGAATTCAAACCATCTGCATTCAACTTAATGTATGCCAAACCTTTCGCACCATAAATGCCTACAAATTTTGTGTAGTCATCTATATCTTTACGCGAGATGTCTGCACCGCCTGGTACACGCAATGCTGCTATGCGTCCTTCAGGATTATTTGCAGGACCTGCAAACACCTTAAATTCCACATCTTTTAGCAAATCAGCAATATCAATTAATTCTAACGGAATACGTAAATCAGGTTTGTCAGAACCAAATCGTGTCATCGCTTCTTGATATGTCATACGAGGAAAAGGTTTAGGTAATTCTACTTTTAATACGTCTGCAAACATGCCGCGCATCATTTCTTCCATGATGTTTTGAATTTCAATCTCATTTAAAAATGATGTTTCAATATCAAGCTGAGTGAATTCAGGCTGTCTATCTGCACGTAAATCTTCATCGCGGAAACAACGCACGATTTGATAATATTTATCCATGCCTGCCATCATGAGCAATTGTTTAAATTGCTGTGGTGATTGTGGCAACGCATAAAAAGAACCAGGCTTGGTTCGACTAGGCACAAGATAATCGCGCGCACCTTCGGGTGTTGCTCTCGTTAAGAAAGGTGTTTCTATATCGAGAAAACCATTATCATCCAAATAGCGTCTTAAATACCGTGTAATGTGCGCACGCAATTTCATTTTGTTTAACATCTCAGGTCTACGTAAATCTAAATAACGATAACGTAAACGGGTTTCTTCACCTATGTCATGAAATTCATCGATAGGAAATGGTGTAGGCTCTGCACGATTTAAAATCGTAATCTCTTGCGCATCAATTTCAATTTCGCCAGTTGCTAAATCTTTATTAACTGTGCCAGCAGGACGGTGCCTTACTTTACCTTTAATTTGCAAAACATATTCGTTACGCACTGTTTCTGCAGTAGCAAACGCCGTTTTATTTTCTGGTGCAAATACCACTTGCACTAGACCTTCTCTATCTCTCAAATCTAAAAAAATCACACCGCCGTGATCACGTCTACGATGCACCCAACCTACGATTAAAACATCTTTGTCTAGCAACTTTGTTGTTACTTCACCACAATAATGACTGCGCATACTTCACCCTTCGTTTATTTTATTTGAGTCGCTGACTTGCTAAAAGAATAGCTTCTGCAGAAATAGGATCTTTCCAGACAGGTTGTACTACACCTAAAGAAATAATAAATTTTAAAGCTTGATCTACACTCATATCAATTTCGATCACGTCTTTGCGTGCGACTAACATGAGAAATCCAGACGTCGGATTCGGTGTGGTAGGTACATACAAACTAATCATAGGATCTTGCGTGATCAGTGATTGCATCTGGGATGCAACGTCGCCTGTTTGAAAAGCCAAAGTCCACAGCCCAGCTCGCGGATATTCTATCAAAAGCACTTTACGAAATGATTGGCCACCCGGAGTGAATAGCGTGTCTACCAGTTGTTTTACACCCGTATAAACCGTACGAACTAAAGGAATGCGCCCTATCATAGCATCCCCTATGATGACTAAGCGCCTACCGACAAAATTGGCAACAACTATACCCGTCACAAAAATAACACTGAGGGTAATAATCACCCCTATCCCGGGAACATGGAATCCCAATAAAACGTCAGGTTGGTAACGATGAGGCAAGAGCAGCAAGGTATTGCTCATCAAATCGAATAAAAATGTCATAGCAAGCAAGGTGACCCAAATAGGTAACCAAACCAACAATCCAGAGATAAAATAACGGCGAAAGAGTGACATCATGATTAGGTCTTCTTAGTTTCAGTCGTACTGGTGGTTGAGGTCGGAGCCGGCGCAGGTGTTTCTGCCACACTGACAGGCTTGCTTGAGTGTGTAGTCTCGCGTTTTGCTTCAGGTTTTGTTTTAAAATCAGTAGCATACCAACCTGTGCCCTTAAGCTGAAAACTGCTGGCTGAAATGAGCTTTTGCAATCCCGGCTTACCGCATTCAGGGCAGTCAGTCAGAGGCGCCTCATTCACTTTTTGCAGAGAGTCTAGCTTATGACCGCATACAGTGCATTGATATTCATAAATTGGCATAACATTACCTTGTAAAATATAGGGATGACTCAGTTTAGAAGCCGGCTATTTTACCAAGATCCCGGCAGTCGTGGTAGCACTAATATTGACATTACTTTGCCAGGTCTGCATCATTCATTCCCGGACTCGCTGCGCTTAGTCCGGGCTACAAATCCTCCATCAAAATCCGCACTGCATCGTATCCCTACAAAACCCTCCATCAAAATCCGCACTGCATCGTATCCCTACAAAACCCTCCCTCAAAATCTACACTGCATCGTAGCGTGGACAAAGGCGTTCAGCGCCGTGTCCGCGAGGTCTGCATCATCCATTCCCGGACTCGCTGCGCTTAGTCCGGGCTACAACATCCTATGTTCAATAATTTATTTATGAGATTAACTATGAAAAATGTTCGACGCATTTATGTGCCTGGTATTTGCTATTTTTTTACTGTGGTAACTTATAAACGCAGACCTATACTGTGTTCTGAATATGCAATAAACCGTTTACGTAATGCCTTTCACTATACGAAACTCAAACATCCCTTCAAAATGCCTGCCATTGTAATTTTGCCAGATCACTTACATTGCTTGTGGCAGCTTCCCGAAAATGACAGCGACTTTTCTAAACGATGGCGTATTATAAAACATTATTTTTCCGTTGGGATGTCCTCTGAAACTACTGTCGGAAAAAACAAACAAATATGGCAACCTCGTTTTTGGGATCACATAATTCGTAATGAAAAAGATCTGCATCGTCATTTAGATTACATACATTACAACCCTGTCAAGCATGGTTATGTAAAAAAGCCGTTAGATTGGCCTTATAGCTCATTTAAACGATTCGTGAAAGAAGGTGCATATGAAACTGATTGGGGTGAGCATCCTGTCAGCAATATTAAGGAGATGGAATATGAGTAACCTGGGTTTCCCGGACTCGCTGCGCTTAGTCCGGGCTACAAAATCCATTCTCGTTGCGACATGGAAAAATCCCAACAAAACCCTGACTCACTCTCAAAATCTACATCTCATCGTAGCGTGGACAAAGGCGTTCAGCGCCGTGTCCGCGAGGCCTGCACCATACATTCCCTACAAAATGCCAACAAACTGGGTTAATGTATGCCTACAATATCTTCACACAATGCCAGAAGGATAAACATGTCTCAATCCATACTCATCACAGGATGTTCTAGCGGCATAGGTTTATGCGCAGCAGAAACATTATTAAAAAAGGGATACCGTGTTTTTGCAACAGCACGCAAAGAATCCGATGTTGAAAAATTACGTGAGCTAGGCTTAGAAAGCCTGCAGTTAGATGTAAACGATTCAACTTCCATTCGAAATGCACTTGCAACTATTTTAGAAAAAACCGGCGGCACACTGGATGCCGTGTTTAACAATGCAGGCTATGTGCAACCCGGTGCGATTGAAGATTTAAGTCGTGATGACATACGTGCACAATTCGAAACAAATGTATTTGGCGTGATGGAATTAACCACTTTAATTATTCCCATCATGCGCAAACAAGGTCATGGTCGCATCATACAAAATACGTCTATTTTAGGTGTGGTCGCTATGCCCTATCGTGGTGCATACAATGCTTCTAAATTTGCACTGGAAGGTTTTACAAACACATTAAGACAAGAATTAAAAAACACTAACATACATGTTAGTATTATTGCACCCGGTCCTATTGAAACTAAATTACAAGATAATGCGCATCAACATTATGTAGAAACGCTTAAAGGAAAACAAACGATACACACAGAGCTTTACAAAGAAATGGAAAAGTTTTTGATACTGCCTCCCGATAAAAAACATTTTATAACATCTGAACCTGATGCCGTCGTTAAAAAACTGATACACGCATTAGAAAGCCCCAATCCAAGCGCACATTATTTTATAGGCTGGGCTGCACAAATCTTCGCGTTTTTACGAAGAATATTACCGGATAAATTAATGGATAGTATTGCAATACGATCTGTTCGTACTTAATCACATATAGGAATTTTCATGCATACCATTTTAGTTTTATATTACAGCCGTTATGGCTCCGTTAAACAAATGGCGCAATTTATTGCACGCGGTGTTGAATCAGTCAACGGCGTCGAAGCACGTTTACGGACTGTGCCTGCAGTATCAACTGTCACTGAAGCAACTGAAGCTGCTATCCCTGAATCAGGCGCACCTTATGCAACACTAGATGATTTAAAAGAATGTGACGGCATAGCATTAGGCAGCCCTACACGATTTGGCAATATGGCGGCGCCCATGAAATTTTTTCTTGATTCAACTAGCAGCATATGGCTTGCAGGAAACTTAGTAGGCAAGCCTGCTGTTGTTTTTAGCTCAACAGCAAGTTTACACGGCGGACAAGAAACCACTTTACTCAGCATGATGTTACCGTTACTGCATCAAGGTTGCATGTTGCTCGGCATTCCTTACACTGAACCTGATTTGAATTCGACAATCACAGGCGGAACACCTTACGGTGCAACACATGTCACAGGGGCTGATGGAAAAAAACCGATTAGCGAAGAAGAACAACGTTTATGTTTTGCCTTAGGAAAACGATTAGCAGAAACAGCTGTTAAATTAAAATCTTCATGAATAAAAAGATAGGCTTTAGTTTATTAGAATTATTAATTGTACTTTGTATTATGGGTATACTGACTGCCATCGCTATACCCAATTATTCTAGTTACATCATGCGTGAAAAACGTTATGAAGCACAAGCCATGTTGTTGCGCCTGTCTTCTGGTTTAGAAAATTATTACATACAAAATAATTCTTATGCTGATGCGACATTAGAAAAACTAGAACTTACTGAAAAATTTTCTCATGATCAATATCAATTAATTATTTCTTCATTGACTGATAATAGTTTTATAATTACTGCAAAACCTTTAGGTCAACAAGCCGAAAGAGATACTCAATGTGAATCTTTCATCTTGAATGAAACAAATCAAAGAAGCATAAGCGGTACTGGAGATAGCAAAGATTGCTGGAGTGCTTAATGCATCTTTTCAATCGACATCACAAAAAAACCTTGTCTTTGCGAGCGAGAGCAAAGCAATCGAGATTTTAATGTCACTGGATCGCCACGACCAAACGCTACGCGGTCTCGCGATCTGAAATATCCCCACGAATTTACCATACTCTTGCCAACTCTGTTTCAATAATTGTTGGCAAGTTTTCATATTTAAAATTTAACTCATTAATT
>JARLJN010000187.1 GCA_031291255.1 Gammaproteobacteria bacterium | reverse complement strand
CCACTAAACAAAATAAAGCTCGCGGTGGTTTTCTACACGTCGATATGTTAACCTTTTTAATGCATCTTCGATACCTGTTGGTGGGGTTGAGTGCTTTTAACAAACCCCAAATTAAGGTTCCGAGGGGTTTCGTAAAAAGCACTCAACCCAACCTACAGCTAGCTTAGAGGACTTAAAAGGGTAAAGATATCAAGGTGTAGCAAACGAGCGCTCGCTTAATTTTGTTGAGTGGACAGAGATTTTTATGGCGCACTCTTTTTGGCTAGTTTTGTGATTAATGATATCGTAATCTTAACGTCTCTTTCACAGCCGAAGAAAACCCTGGCATGCGCTCCCAATAAAAAATAAACGAGAACAGGATGTATTGATATGAATTCAAAAGGATGGTTGTTGGGTATCCTATTGGGAGTGTTAATCATAATCCTTCTACGCTTATTTTCTTCTGCTTATATCTATCATCAAATCGTTGATGGCCATGAGATTACGCAGCTATTTCCACTCTCATTTTCACAACAATTATCGATAAACAATGATCCGGTTCAGATCACGATTAATCCTGAGAAAAAAACAATACAGTTCAATACATTTATACTCACGCCGATTGCTACCTATCAATTGCGGGCGCAAGTGTTATCAAAAAATCGGCATTATAATACGCATTTGGATGCCGCTATGAGTTCTTTTATGGATTCGAAACTTTTTCCTATCGATATTGCTTTAGGATGGGGGTTGATGAGTGATCCTGAACGTCTGAAGCATGTGACGGTCACTCAGTATGGTCGATGGGATTTTTGGCAACCTAAAGATTCATCCATTACTAATGAAGAGGTTATGTTGCACAGTGATAATTTCCATATGATCCCCGGGAGTCGAGCTGTATTTGAGAAATTGAACTCTTTAAAAATTGGCCAACAGGTTTCATTGCTAGGTTATTTAGTCAATGTCAAAACAGTAAATGATGAGTATCATTGGGATTCCGCATTTGAGGGCTATTATTCAGGCCCTGGTGCTTGTAGGATTTTTTTAGTGATTGATGTAAAAGAATAGATGCGGTAGGTGTCTGGGTTGTATTTGAAAAATTTATTTTCGTTATCAGGTTAAGTTGTTTTGTAAAATTTGTTACGCACAATCCGCATGATTATCGATGACAGTTTCGTAATTTTGTACATCCGTGGTAATGGTGTTGGTGAAGCTCGCATTTGAAATAACAGCAGATGCAAAATTGGCTTTGGTTAAATTCGCATTATTTAAATTCGCACAGCTTAAATCAGATTTGGTTAAATTCGCATTTTCAAGATTTGCATTGGTGAGGGCAGCAGAAAATAAACTTGCGTAACTGAGATCGCTCATTTCAAGATTAGCATTAGTCAGTATTGCGTGATTCAGATTCGCGTTAATTAAAATGGCTGACGTTAATTTAGTATTGGTTAAATCGGAATAACTTAAATTGGCATTGGTTAAATTCATTTTTGATAAATCAACGCCTGCTAAATTAGTATGAGATAAATTTGCATTTTGTAAATTTGTTTTTTCATCGCTGAATTTGTAAGTGCGTAAATCTGCATTCGATAAATCTAAGCCTGCAGCTTTACTGGAATCACTTAATTTGAGGAGTTTAACGAGATCTTTTTGGTTGGCAGCATAAATGTTTGTAATGAGTAGAAAAAATAAAATGAATATCCGTATCATGTGTATTCCTGAAATAATAAGGAAGATTTAACCCTCCTCTCCCCAGCCCTCTCCTCCCACATAAAGCGTGGGAAGAGAGGGGGTAAAAGCAAGAAAGGGAAATTAATTATTTTTATGCGGCATACGATGTATGCGTGCACCTAATTGCGTCAGTTTTTCTTCTATGCATTCATAACCGCGATCGATATGATAAATTCTATCTATGCTGGTTTCACCCACTGCAGTCAGTCCTGCTAGCACTAAACTTGCTGATGCACGTAAGTCTGTTGCCATTGTGGGTGCGCCTTGCAATTGATCTATGCCGGTGCAAATTGCTGTATTACCTTTTAATGAAATTTGTGCGCCCATGCGTTGTAGTTCTTGCACATGCATAAAGCGATTTTCAAAAATAGTTTCAGTGATGATAGACGTGCCTTCAGCGATAGTATTCAGCGCCATCATTTGAGCTTGCATATCAGTAGGAAAAGCAGGATAAGGCGCTGTGCTCACGTCGACTGCGCGAGGGCGATTGTCTTTCATGTCTAACAAAATCCAATCATCGCCTGTTTCTATGTAAGCACCTGTCTCTGCTAATTTAACTAAAATGGATTCAACAATATCAGGGCGTGTATTTTTTAATTTAATTTTACCGCGTGTAATCGCTGCAGCAATGAGGTACGTGCCTGTTTCAATTCTATCAGGCAATACTTGATAACTGCCTTCTGTTAATTCTTTTACACCATCAATGACGATAATGGATGTGCCGGCACCTGTGATTTTCGCGCCTAATGCATTTAGGAATTTAGCTAAATCTTCAATTTCAGGTTCGCGTGCTGCATTGTGTATTACCGTTTGGCCGTTAGCTAATACTGCAGCCATCATAATGTTTTCCGTACCTGTGACAGTCACGATATCCATGGCTATGTTTGCACCTTGAAGACCGTTTTTTGCGGTGGCTTTGATGTAACCGTTTTCGACGTCTATGGTTGCGCCCATAGCACGCAAGCCTTTGAGATGTTGATCAACAGGACGTGTTCCTATTGCGCAACCGCCAGGTAATGAAACATTCGCTTGGCCAAATCGACCTAACAATGGGCCTAATACTAAAATAGAAGCACGCATTGTTTTGACTAATTCATAGGGAGCATCAAAACAGTTGACGTTGTTTGCATTGACTTGAATGTTAAAACGTTCGTCTAAGGTGATGCTGACGCCCATTTGCCCCAATAAGCTGATGATGGTAGTGACATCATGCAAATGAGGAATATTTGAAATGCGCACAGGCGCGGATGTTAAAAGCGTTGCTGCAATAATCGGTAATGCAGAATTCTTAGCACCAGAAATACGAACTTCACCTCGTAAAGGTACGTTGCCGCGTATGATGAGTTTATCCATGGATTAAGACCCTTTGATTATGAAGCTGCCATTCATCTGGCGTGAAAGTTTTAATGGAGATAGCGTGTATGGCTCCATTGGCGATTCTGTCACCCAGCGCAGCGTAAACGAGCTGCTGCTTCTGAATGCGGTTTTTTCCATCAAACAATGGGCAGATGACTATGGCATTAAAATGTCTGCCGTCTCCGTCCACCATTGCAGTTGAGTTTTCTAACCCTGATTCGATAAAGCTCTTAATGTTATCTGGATGCATATCTAATGATAATCTAAAATGATGTCAAATGGGCACAAGATTAACTTATGCCCAGGCGGCGAGTCAATTAATTAACGAAAAAGGCTGAGTGCTGCTTGCGCTTCAGAATCAACTGGCGGGGTATTTCTTTCTAATTGCTTCGCGAGTTTGAAAGCGGAGCCCATAGGTAACACATTGAATAAATGTGGATTATCCATTTTTCCACCCACGTTTTTATATTGAATTAATAAGTTTGTCACTTCCTTTTCTAATTGTGCAGACTGAGAATGAGGGCTGCTGGAGATGTTTAGGAGGCTGGACATTAAAAGAGGCTCTTTATAAGCTTCCATTTTCTCTAAAAAATAGGTTTGTTTTACTGCTTTGACATGCTCAGAGCTTTCAATGGATGTGTCAGCCATTAAGCGATTAACGATAGTAATATCTATATTATTTTTAGGGCCTAGTGCAGCGCGAATTTCAGACAGTGTGCAGCCCTGTTTAGCAGCTTCTTTTACAGAATAGTATTGGGAGTTTTCAAATAGTTGCTGGCTGGTTTCGCAAAGATCAAGGTTATCTCTGCGTTGAGAGATTTCTTGCAGAATAAAATCTTTAGGAAGGCGTGGCTCGGATTCATTATCTATATTTACGGGTGTTACAGGACGGTTTATTAGGGATTCTAAATTACTATAGCTGTCGAGATTTCTATTAAAAAAGTTGAAAACTCTTGTTGTAGACATATTGTCTCCTCAGTCGTTTATATAGGAATTTTCTATGTATTCCTGCGGTAGTTTGTTTAAATAAGAGGACATTGTCATATGTTTAATAACGAATGGGAAGTATTTTGTGATCATAGATATAAAAACAGGATTATTATTGCTCGCCAAATATGCTCCTTCTCCACACTGTAATCTACGACCGCCTCCACAGCAGGTTGATATGATAGTCATTCATGGAATTAGTTTGCCTCCTGGTCAGTTTGGAAAAGATTTTATAGAAAACTTTTTTTGCGGCAAATTAGATACATCATTAGATCCTTCGTTTGATCAAATTAGTACGCTGAAAGTATCAGCGCATCTTTTGATTAATAGAGAAGGTGTGATTACACAGTTTGTCCCTTTTACGCAACGTGCTTGGCACGCTGGCGTTTCTTCATTTCAAGGACAATCAAATTGTAATGATTTTTCGGTGGGTATTGAATTAGAAGGAACCGATGAAGTTCCCTATGAAAAAGTTCAGTACTTGCAGCTGGTGAAATGTGTGCAGGCTTTGCAAGCAGCTTATCCTCTGATTACACGAGAGAGAATAGTCGGACATTCTGATATTGCACCCGGACGAAAAACAGATCCAGGTGCTTCGTTTAATTGGGGTTATTTTGATTGTCTATTAACGTCGGGATAGTCATAATCTATGAAAGTAAATTTGCAGGAGTTCCCGTTAAAGAGGGTTAATATATTGTGAAGCACGACTTGATGCCATGGATGGCATCTTTAAGCGCATGGATGCGCTGTTTGGAGTGCGGAAACAATATATTAACCTTCTTTAGCGGGAATCTTTAGTAATTTTGTATTCATTTTTTAGAATGAAAGGTAGTGTATGACATTTATCATAACGTTAATCGCGCTCATCATTGAAAGATTTTTCGATTGGAGTCACATGCGTAAGTGGCAATGGTTTAACACTTACCATGCTTGGTTGATTGCCAAAGCAAGCAGGTTTTCACCTTACGTGCTCATAGTGATGTGTGTGCTTCCACCGGTATTGCTAGTAGGATTTTTAGATGGCTTGTTGCGTCATTATAGTTTTTTTAAATTGATTTTTGGCACGCTCATTCTCATTTATTGCTTAGGGCCAAATAATTTTTGGGCGCAAGTTTATGCCTGCATTAAGGTGCTGCATAATGAAGATCCTCAAGTGGCTATGTCTAAAGTTCAAACTGAATTTGGTATAACGCTTTCAGAAAACCCACAAGCTTTTCATCGTGCATTTACCAATACTATTTTTATTGAAGCGAACCGCCGAATTTTTGCCGTGTTTTTTTGGTTTGTTTTGCTGGGTCCTGTTGGCGCAGTTTTATATAGATTGGTTGATTTATGTAAGTTAAGAGGCGTTACAATTAAGTTTGTAGCAAATCAGACGCAAGAAGTGTTGGATTGGCTGCCTGTGCGCATACTTGCTTTTGGCTTTGCATTAGGTGGGCATTTCACAGAGGTAGTTCGTCATTGGAAACACGGGGTTTTATCTGCGCCTGTGACCAATGATTTTTTTCTGACTGAGTGCGGAATTGCAGCTTTAGATATTTTAGAACTTCAACAACTCCCTATAGATGGCTCAGCTGAGAAAGAAACCTTGGGGTTATTAGATCGTACTTTTGTTATTTCTTTAGTTCTATTGGCTATGGGTGTGTTGGTGGTGTAGGTTGGGTTGCTTTACAAACCCAACCTACAAAAATTGCCTGATTTCAGAACATTTCGCCTTTTGGTTTTCCCCAGTTCAGGTTAAAATATCAGATTACCCATAATTATTAAAATCAAGGAAACCTCGCATGACTAAAGCCTGGGATGATGTTGACCCCATTGAAACTAAAGAATGGCTAGATGCCTTTGCCTCCCTGGTTAAGCACGAAGGTCCAGAACGCGCACAATTTATCATTGAAAAATTATTAGAAAAAGCTGGTCAAAAAGGTGTCAAATCTGGCGCAGTTGGACTCACTACCCCATACAAAAATACCATTGCTGTTAAAGATCAACCTGACTATCCTGGCGATATTGCTGCTGAGCAACGCATAGAAGCGATTAATCGTTGGAATGCAATTGCCATGGTTCTGCGCGCGAAAAAAGAAGCCGGCGGTGTGGGTGGACATTTAGCTTCTTATGCATCGATTGCGACACTTTACGAAGTGGGTATGAATCATTTTTTCCGTGGTACTACATCAGACGGCTGCGGCGATTTAATTTATTTTCAAGGTCATTCATCCGAAGGAAATTATGCAAGAGCGTATTTAGAAGGACGCCTATCTGAAAAGCATCTTACAAACTTCCGTCAAGAAGTGAAGGGTCCTGGTTTGTCGTCCTATCCACATCCTTGGTTGATGCCTAACTTTTGGCAGTTTGCGACTGTGTCATTAGGCTTGGGTGCACTTCAAGCCATTTATCAAGCCCGTTTTTTAAAATATTTAGAACACCGTGATTTGATGAAAGCAAATGACAGAAAAGTGTGGGTGTTCTGTGGTGATGGTGAAATGGATGAGCCTGAATCAATTGCTGGTCTGACCATGGCTGCACGCGAAAAATTAGATAATATTATTTATGTTGTGAATTGTAATTTACAGCGTTTAGATGGATTGGTGCGCAGCAACAGTAAAATTATTCAAGAATTAGAAGGCGTATTTAATGGCGCAGGTTGGAATGTCATTAAAGTGTTGTGGGGCAGCAGTTGGGATGCTTTATTTCAAAAAGATAAAAAAGGCCTGCTTATAAAGCGTTTGGGCGAGTGTGTCGATGGTGATTTGCAAAGTGCATACGTGCGCGGGGGTGCTTACGCACGTGAATTTATTTGTGGTGATGACACTGAATTAAAAGAATTACTGTCACGCATAACAGATGATGAAATGATGCTGCTGCATCGCGGTGGTCATGATGCCATAAAAATTCATGCAGCATATGATGCAGCCGTTAAACATAAAAATCAGCCTACGGTTATTTTGGTGCAAAGTGTCAAAGGGTATGGTTTAGGAACAACAGCAGCCGAAGGCAGGAATGTTGCGCATAATCATTTAGACATGACAGAGGCAGAAGCAAAAACATTTAGAGAAAGATTTGATTTGCCTTTAACGGATAAACAACTAGCGGATTTCAGTTTTTATAAACCCGCTGATGATAGCCCTGAATTAAAATACTTACATGCACAACGTAAAAAATTAGGTGGTTATTTACCTGCTCGTGAAAAATATTCAGAGCCACTGACTGTGCCAGAGTTATCTGCATTTGAGACTGTGTTGAAAGGAACAGGCGAACGTACTGCATCAACGACTATGATGTTAGGTCGCATATTAAATGTGTTACTCAAAGATCAAAATATAGGTAAGCGTCTTGTGCCTATTTTTTCAGATGAAGTACGCACTTTTGGTATGGAAGCTTTATTCAGACAAATAGGAATTTATTCTTCAGTTGGTCAATTATATGTTTCTGAAGATAAAGATCTGTTGGTGAATTACCACGAAATACAATCCGGCCAATTATTAGAAGAAGGCATTACCGAAGCAGGATGTATGGCATCGTGGATTGCTGCAGCGACTTCCTATTCAACGCATCACATTCCTATGATTCCTATTTTTACTTATTATTCTATGTTCGGTTTTCAGCGCGTAGGCGATTTTATTTGGGCTGCTGCTGATATGCGTGCACGAGGATTTTTGATAGGCGCAACGGCTGGACGTACCACATTAGAAGGCGAAGGTTTGCAACATCAAGACGGACAAAGTTTAGTGACTGCCGCGGGTGTTCCAAGTTGTCGTGCATATGATCCTACTTATGGTTATGAAATGGCTGTGATCATGCAAGATGGATTACGCCGCATGTATCATGAAGAAGAAGATATTTTTTATTACATTACGGCTATGAATGAAAAATACGAACAACCTGCTATGCCTCAAGGTGTTGAAGAAGGCATTATCAACGGCATGTATTTATTCAAGGCTGGCAGCAATGCCAAATTGAAAGTTCAGTTGATGGGCAGCGGTGCGATTTTACGTGAAGCCATTGCTGCAGCAGAATTATTAGAAAAAGATTTTTCTATCTCAGCAGACGTTTGGAGCGTGACTAGTTTTAATGAATTACGTCGTGATGGTGTTGCTGTTCAACGCCACAACATGTTATCTGCTGAAAAGAAACCTCAGGTGACCTATGTCGAAAAATGTTTACAAAAATTTGATGGTCCTATTATTGCTGCGACAGATTATGTGCGCAGTTATGCAGAGCAGATTAGACCATTCATAACTCGTTCTTATACAGTGTTAGGCACTGATGGTTTTGGGCGTAGTGATACACGTGAAAGTCTGCGTCATTTTTTTGAAGTGGATAGATATTATATTGTTGTTGCTGCGATATATGCTTTATCGCAAGAAGGTAAGGTTCCTGCAAGTCAGGTTACAGCAGCAATGAAAAAATATAAGATTGATCCAGATAAACCGAATCCAGTGACGGTGTGAGCTCTTATTGCGCGATACTCTGTTAATTATAGTTAAAGTTTTATAGGAGAAAACTCTTGGGGATTAAAAATATTACTGTACCTGATATTGGTGGTGCAACTGACGTAGATGTTATCGAAGTGTTAGTGAAGGCTGGCGATAGCATACGTATAGATACACCATTGCTTACATTAGAATCCGATAAGGCAACCATGGAAGTGCCTTCTTCAGATGAAGGTGTAGTCAAGGAAGTGAAAATTAAAGCCGGTGATAAAGTGTCAACGGGCACTTTAATTTTAACGTTAGAAACCGCTGGTGCAACTCAAGAAGTGCCCGTGAAAAAACAGGCAGAAGAGAAAGTTGTTCCTGAAAAAATAGCGGCTCCTGAAGTGAAAGCAGCACCTGAAGTTAAAGCACCGGTAAAAGAAGTGATAGAGGGTGAGCTTGCAGATATACACGCAGGACCTGCGGTAAGACGCATAGCCAGAGAGTTTGGTATTGAACTTTCAGATGTTGCAGCAACTGGCCCTAAAAATCGTGTGTTAAAAGAAGATATACAAAGTTATGTAAAAAACCGTTTATCACAAATACCTGCGACAACGAGTGGCATGAGTTTGCCATCAGCGCCGGCAGTTGATTTTTCTAAATTTGGTCCGACAGAAACACTCGCATTGTCACGCATTAAAAAATTATCCGGAAAAAATTTACATCGCAATTGGTTGATCGTTCCGCATATCACTCAATTTGGCGATGCAGATATAACCAGCCTAGAAGATTTTCGAATCACACAAAAAGAAGCGATGGAAAAAGAAGGCGTAAAATTAACGCCGCTTGTTTTTATTATGAAAGCCGTTGTTGCTTCCTTAAAAGCCTTCCCACAGTTTAATGCGTCACTGGATGTGAGCGGTGAAAATTTAATTTTAAAAAATTATTTTCACATAGGTGTAGCAGTGGATACACCTGATGGTTTAGTTGTGCCAGTCATACGTGATGTGGATAAAAAAGGTTTGAAAGAGTTAGCAAAAGAATTAAGTGTAGTGAGTGAGAAAGCTCGCAAAAAACAATTAACAGCAAACGATATGCAAGGTGGATGTTTTTCAATTTCGAGTTTGGGTGGTATAGGTGGAACCGCATTTACGCCTATAGTGAATGTGCCTGAGGTTGCAATTTTAGGTGTTTCTAAAGCATCACATAAACCGGTTTATCAAGATGGACAATTTGTTCCGCGACTCATGTTACCGTTGTCGCTCTCTTATGATCATCGTGTGATTGATGGTGCGGACGGTGCACGTTTTATCGTGAAACTTACGACTATGTTGTCTGATATTAGAAATTTATTATTATAAATTGTAGCATGTATGATGCAGTCCTCGCGGACACGGCGCTGAACGCCTTTGTCCGCGCTACGGTGAAGTGCAGATTTTGAGAGTAGATTTTGTAGCCCGGACTAAGCGCAGCGAGTCCGGGAGAAATTAAATAAACAAAGGAAAATAAAATGAGTAATGAGTTACACGCAGAAGTGGTAGTGTTAGGCAGCGGTCCTGGTGGTTACACAGCAGCATTTCGTGCTGCAGATCTCGGTAAAAAAGTTATTTTAATCGAGCGCTATGAAAACATAGGCGGCGTTTGTTTAAACGTAGGCTGCATACCTTCAAAAGCGTTATTGCATGCTGCAAAAGTGATTGATGAAGCTGCGCATGTTTCTGAATGCGGCGTTGATTTTGGCGCACCAAAAATCGATACAAAAAAATTAGCTGGATGGAAAGATAAAGTGGTTAGCAAGCTAACCGGCGGTTTAAAAATGTTAGCTAAGCAACGCAAAGTTGAAATCATACAAGGCGTAGGCACATTTATTTCTGATCATGTGATTGAAGTTGTAAACGGCACAACAAAACAAACTGTTAAATTTGATAATGCCATTATTGCTGTAGGTTCACGTCCAGTTAAATTACCTTTTCTTCCTGACGACCCGCGAATTATTGATTCAACTGGTGCATTAGAGTTAGAAGAAACCAAATGCAAGTTATTAGTTTTAGGCGGCGGCATTATCGGTTTGGAAATGGCGACCGTATATCATGCCTTAGGTTCGGAAGTGACTATTGTTGAGATGATGGAACAACTTATACCTGGCTGTGATAAAGATGTTGTTTTACCTTTGCAAAAGCGTATTCAAAAACGCTATAAAAATATTTTCTTAAAAACAAAAGTTACCAAAGTCGAAGCGAAGAAAGATGGTTTGTATGTGACCTTTGAAGGTGAAGGTGCGCCTGCGCAACCTGAAAAATTCGATAGAATTTTATCTGCAGTAGGCCGTCGTCCTAATGGTGATTTAACCGGCGCTGAAAAAGCGGGTGTTAAGATGGATGAACGTGGATTTATTCCTGTCGATAAACAAATGCGTACCAACGTTCCACATATTTTTGCGATAGGCGATGTAGTGGGTAATCCTATGTTGGCGCATAAAGCCATGCCTGAAGGTCGTGTAGCTGCAGAGGTCATTGCAGGCTTGAAGCATTACTTCGATCCTAAATGTATTCCTAGTGTTGCTTATACAGATCCAGAAATTGCATGGATAGGTGTCACAGAGAACGATGCGAAAGCAAAAGGCATTAAGTATGGTAAAGGTGTATTCCCATGGGCTGCCAGTGGTCGTTCGCTGAGTATGGGTCGTGATGAAGGCTTAACAAAGATAATCGTTGATGAAGCTACAAACCGTATAATTGGCGCTGGAATTGTCGGTCCAAATGCGGGAGAGCTTATTTCTGAGTTGACTCTGGCGATTGAGATGGGTTGTGATGTAGAAGATGTTTCATTGACTATACATCCTCATCCAACTTTATCAGAGACTGTTATGTTGGCAGCAGAAGTGTTTGAAGGTACGGTGACGGATTTATATATTCCTAAAAAGAAACCAGCTGAAATTATTTAACGTTATGTTGGGTTACGCAAAAAACGCTAACCCAACCTACGTGTTGTTGCATCGTAACGTTGTTGTTGGGTTTCGCAAACACGACCTGCGCGTTGTTGTGTCATAACGTTGTTGGGTTGCGCAAACAAAACTACATTATATATTGTCGTAGGTTGGGTTAGCGTTTTTTGCGTAACCCAACAAAACATTCGAAGGGAAGCACATATGTTTAGAAGAACGAACGCCGTTTTGGCTGAAGAAATTTATCAATGCAAACCAAAAGCATACTTACGATATTGTGAATTAAGTAAAAAATACCGAGGCCAACTTTCTTCTTTAGAGTTTGCTGAGTTGGCGTTTTTAAAAAACAATATTCGTAATCATATCCCTAAACTGTATAACATTATCGTTTTAAAAGATGATATCAAAGGGCAAGAGTTAAATAGCGATTCTATTCAAGTTGAAGACATGCATCTCTTTGTTAAAAATGTTTATGAAGAAGAAGAGAAAATCATTATTCAAGGCAGTTTTTGGCGAGATATTCCTAAATTAAATTTTAGCTCAGGTGGGTCATTTGAATTTGATAATGGTAGATTTGCATGGCTAGAGGATTGTCGATTCAGAGAACGTTTAAAAATGAGTGATGAAGATTTTGAAAAAAATATCATTGACATCCCAATAGCTAACGTTAATTTAAATGAAAACACAAACCAGCGTAGGTTGGTGTAGGTTGGTGTAGGTTGGGGTAGGTTGGGTTAGCGTTTTTTGCGTAACCCAACAATAATGTTATGTACGTTCATGTTCCCATATCGCTTCTTTATTATTCTTTTCCTTCATTAAAACCCTCGCCGCAACAAACAATAAATCCGATAAACGATTTAAATACCGAATCACATTGTCGGGAATTTTCTCAATATGATTGAGAGCAACCGCGCAACGTTCTGCACGACGGCAAATGGTTCTTGCTAAATGACAGTTTGCAGATTGAGCTGTGCCTCCAGGCAAAATAAATTCTTCGAGTGGCGGCAGAGTTGCATTCCATTCATCAATGGTCTTTTCTAATTGTAAGATGTGATCAGCGTGTATGACTTCATGAAAGGGCGGACACAATTCACCGCCTAAATCAAACAGCTCATGCTGAAGGCGAGTAAAGATGTGTTGAACCGACGCAGAAATCGGTTTTAATGCGAGCACCATGCCTATAGCGCTGTTTAATTCATCCAGTGTGCCTAATAGTATTAAACGCGGATGATCTTTTGCTATGCGCTGATTATCGCCTAGGTTTGTATTGCCATCATCGCCTGTGCGTGTGTAAATTTTAGAAAGTCTATAGCCCATAGTATGCTCCGCGTTGTATGATTGCTTTATGATACTGGATCATCAAGTTTTTTGATAAAAGAGTTTTATATGAGTGAATACACATTACGTGAAATCTGCGATGCGGACTTACCAGATTTATTAATTCTAGAAGAAAAGACCCAAAAAGCACCTTGGTCAGAAGAGGCGTTTAGGCGTTGCCGAATAGCGGAATATCCTGGCTGGGTCTTAGAAAAAGACGAGAAAATACTGGGTTTTGTGATGATTTCATTATCAGTCAATGAGTGCCATCTGCTTAATTTATGTGTAGACCCTGCCTACCAAGGTAAAAAGTTAGGTCAAAAATTGTTGGTTACAGCCTTGAAGTGGGCAAAACAAAAAGGAGCCTACATCGTTTATTTAGAAGTGAGGCGGTCTAACTTCAAAGCGATTAAGTTGTACCTGAAAATGCACTTTAGCGAGATAGGTGTGCGTAAGAATTATTACCCCAAAGAAGATGGCGGGGAAGATGCTTTGGTGTTGGCGCGGGATATCAGTGTGGATGAGTTAGAAGATATTTAAATTGTTACCGCATACTTCATAAACCATGTAAAATAGCCCGCCTAAAGCCTCCCGATTACTATGTAGACCTATATGTCAGAATTACTTAAACAAGTTGCGAAGCGACGCACGTTCGCTATTATTTCCCACCCCGACGCGGGTAAAACCACCTTAACCGAAAAGTTGTTATTGTTCGGAGGTGCTATACAGTTGGCGGGTACGGTCAAAGGCCGTAAAGCCTCCCGGCATGCGACCTCAGACTGGATGGAGTTAGAAAAGCAACGGGGTATTTCGGTGACCACCTCTGTGATGCAGTTTCCTTATCATGATCATGTGATGAACTTGCTAGACACGCCAGGTCACGCTGATTTCTCTGAAGATACTTATCGCACACTCACCGCTGTCGATTCAGCCTTGATGGTCATTGATGCGGCCAAAGGTGTGGAAGAGCGTACTATCAAGTTGCTGGAAGTCTGTCGTTTGCGCAGCACGCCTATCATTACTTTCATCAATAAAATGGACAGAGATAGTCGTGAGCCCATTGAATTATTAGATGAAATAGAAACCATTTTAAAAATTCGTTGTGCACCGATTACCTGGCCTATCGGTATGGGCAGAGATTTCAAAGGTGTTTACCATTTGTATGAAGATGCGATTTATCTTTATCAGCCAGGCAAAAATGCGGTGTTACAAGAAACCGAAAAAATTCAAGGCTTACATAATCCAGAATTAGATAAATTAATTGGCGATATGGCAAACGAATTACGCTCTACTGTTGAATTAGTCAAAGGTGCAAGTCACACATTTGAAAAAGATGAATTTTTAGAAGGTGAACTTACGCCAGTATTTTTTGGTTCAGCGATTAATAATTTTGGTGTGAGAGAATTGTTAGACGCATTCGCGCAATATGCGCCGCCTCCTCAGTTTCGTGAAACTCACTCACGCGTAGTAGAAGCTAACGAAGAAAAATTTTCAGGATTTGTTTTTAAAATTCAAGCTAACATGGATCCTGCGCATAGAGATCGTATTGCATTCTTGAGAGTGTGCTCTGGGGTCTATAAACAAGGCATGAAAATGCATCAAGTCGGCATAGGGCGTGAAGTCAAAATCAACCATGCTTTAACATTTATGGCCTCAGATCGTGAGCAAGTGAATGAAGCCTGGGCGGGTGATATTATTGGATTATATAATCACGGCACTATTCAAATTGGTGATACGTTTACAGAAGGTGAAAATTTAAAATTCACTGGCATACCTTACTTTGCACCTGAATTGTTTCGTTTAGTGAGACTTAAAGATCCCTTGAAATTAAAAGCATTACAAAAAGGTTTAAAACAATTATGTGAAGAAGGTGCGACACAGTTGTTTAAACCGTTGAGCAGTAATAATTTAATTTTAGGAGCTGTGGGTTTATTGCAATTCGATGTAGTCGCTTATCGTTTGAAGCATGAATACAATGTAGATTGTGTTTATGAAAATGTTTCTGTTGCAACAGCGCGTTGGGTTTATTGTAAAGATGATAAAATGCTAGAAGAATTTAAAAAGAAAGCATTTGATAATCTCGCATTAGATGGCAGTGATAATTTAACTTATCTTGCACCTACGCGAGTGAATCTTGCATTAACAACAGAACGTTGGCCTGACATAGAATTTAAAACAACGCGAGAGCATTAGGGACTGTTGATATTTCTGCCTCTCGTATTGTAGCGCGTGACTAAGGCGTCCAACGCCGAGTCCGCGAGGTTTGTCTCATCCATTCCCGGACTCGCTGCGCTTAGTCCGGGCTACAAAAGAGGATGTTACAATAAATTCCGGGGTACAGCGATAGGACCCCGCTCATGAATATTGTATGAGGATAAAATAAATTGAGCATGAATCGTAATCTATTATTGCCAGATGCACAAAGTGACTTATTTTACCGATTAAAACGTGAAGATGGTTTGGCGTTAGCTGCTATACGTACAGTGCGTGCGCAGAAAATGTTGGCTCCGCAACATAAGGATATCGCTACTTCTAGTTTTTTGGGTAGACATATGCTGGCGGAATTTAAAATAGAATCGGATTCATTAAGATTTAATTTATTAAATGCACCACATCCAGAAATAATTATTCAAAATATTATTTTAGGCGCAGCAAAAGCAGCAAAAGCCACTGTCTTAAAAGCATCTGCATTTAGGCAAGCGCATTCCGGTGATATCTGTGCGATAGTCGTAATTGAAGAATCGCATTTTAGCGCACATTATATTGCGAAACATGATTTTCTTGCGATAGATGCATTTACTTGCGGTGAAATCGATTTTGAAAAAGCAGTGAGCTACATACGTGCAGAAGTGCAAGCAAGACCCTACGATGAAGTTGAATTCAAACGCGGCATACGTGATAGATCAGATTCATCTTTTGTAAGCGGCATTGCAACTCAAAAAACAGCATCCTCATTTTGTTTTTTTAAACCACCCGTAATGACATCGGCACTCGGTCAACATGTAGTTGCAGAATTTTATTATTGTAATCCTGCGTTGATTAACTCCGCAGATTTTGTGGTTGATACCTTTAAAAAAGGATTAACCTTAGGCGGTTGTCAGTATCATTTCAGTTATGTACATGAATTCCAACCACAAGGCATTAGCGCAGTTGTATTGGGTGATGGTGTGCATTTAACAGTACATGATTGGCCAGAATTCGATTATGCCTCTATCGATTTATGTGTGTTTGATAAAAATGTAAATCTAGATAGAGTGATGAAGCATTTAACGGATAGTTTTCAAGTGCAACATCCCAAGTGTTATACCTTCCCACGTGGAAACATGAAAGCAGGTACATTGCAGCCTGTTTTTGAAAGTTTATTGCAAGATGATAGTGTGTCTTCACCATCGTTAACATTCAGACATACCTAGTCATTATTGCTGGTGGAACATCCACCATATCATTTTCTGAGTGAGGTGTAGGAGCAGGTTTGCGCGGTGTAAAAAAACTAAAATCAAAATGATAATGCGCGGTGGGATCTGGAGCATTCGCTCCACGTTCTGTTGTCTCTTTAAATGGCGGGCTAATATTTAAAATATTTTTCCATTGATTGTATTCTTCAGATGTCACGTATAACTTATGGTCGATAGCAATTAAGAATTCAATTTCAAGTTTGTTCATTTCTTTTAAAGTGATTCCGCCCACTTTAGCTGAATAAGTATTTTTATGAATTATATCATCCGCGTGAAATTTTTGTGCGAGCACAAGTGCGGTTATGAGTAAGCGATGTATGTTAAATTCTGTGATGAGATTATTGGGATGTGCTGATTGGTATCGACTTAAATAGATAAATATAATAGCGAGTTCAGGGGCGGTGGCTCTAAGGTAAAGTGTCAATCGAGTTAAATAGTCTTTCACGCTTATTTTTGGAATTTCATAAGAACAAAAGCATGTGAGTTGCGGAGGTGGCTGATTTTTATTGAGACTAATAATATGTTGCATTATTTCATCAAGCACAGAAATGAGTATGTCTGTTTCAAATTTTTTATTAGCGACTGTTAATTCTTCTAAAAATGAAATTTTGAAATTTTCAGCTGTGATATCAGAATTTATTTTGAATTCTTCTGGTGAGATGTCTAATTGCTTTTCAGGATCAGGTAATCTAACTTGAGATCGCATAACAATCCTTATTAAAAAAGTTAATTAGTATTTATATTTTTCAAGTCTGCTGTAATCTCTAAGTCTATAGGGTGATTAATTTCACGGTCTTTGTAATTGAAATGCCAAAATTCAAATTGATAAGGCACAAAACCTTGTTGCTGCATAGCTTGTGATAAAATTTGTCTGTTATTAAAAGCGTCATGGCCTATTTGATCAGGCATTGCGGAAAGATGAGAGAGTTCATCCATAAAATCAAAACACGCACCTAATGGAATTTCAGTTTGATTTTTATCAATGAGCACAAGGTCAACTGTGTGCCCATAGCAATGCTGAGAATCTGCAGAAAGATAACCTAATTCAAATAATTGATTTTTTCTGATATGAGGATAATGTTTTTGTTTCATGGCGAGTTCATGTTGATTTTTTGGAGCGTCATTCGTCCAAGAAATAAAATCTAACACAGCTCGTTTGGGTCTGTAGCTGTCATAAATTAACAAGCTTAATTCGTGTTCTTCGAGTAATTGATTTTGAACTTTGCAGAGCGCTAACGCCGCGGTTTTAGTCATGAGAGCAAAGTCTGACGCAGCCGCTGAGTATCCATTAGCCTCTCTACCCATGAAATTATCTTTAGTGGCATAGGCTAATTTTGCGAGTATAGGTCGAGTGCATTTAGTTTGACTCAATGCAGTGACGTCGGTTAAGAGGTCTAGCGCTAGGCTATGATCTGGGTTCATGAATGACAGACGCTTTTAGGAATAAAATAGCATTATACGTAACAGTGTTGCATTTTCAATGCTTGGATTTGCGGCATTGCTCAAGAATAATAGCCAAAATCTCCATTCTGGTTTACTATTTCGCATGCGTAAGTTCAAAAATGGTGGGTTACGATCCTTGCGGATCTAACCCACCCTACACCTAAACAGAGATATACATGATAGAAACAACCGCCATTAATGCACGAATCAAAGACCTTACTAAACGTTTAGATGAAGTTCGGAGGTATCTTTGACGTTGATAATAAACAAGAAAGATTGCATGAAGTCCAACGAGAACTAGAAGACCCCAGTATTTGGAATAACCCAGAAAAAGCGCAAACCTTAGGCCGCGAACGTGCTCAGCTAGATGAAGTTGTGAGCGCTATTAATGCGATATCGGCAGGTTTGACGGACGCAGCTGAATTATTTGAATTAGCCGTTGCTGAGGAAGATGAAGCCACTGTTAACGAAATTACCGCTGAGCTGGATGCCAGTACCAAGACCATAGAACACCTGGAATTTCAGCGTATGTTCTCGGGTGAAATGGATCCTAACTCGGCTTATATGGATGTTCAATCCGGTTCAGGTGGAACAGAAGCGCAAGATTGGGCCAATATGCTGTTACGCATGTATTTGCGCTGGGGTGAGCATCATGCCTTTAAAACAGAGCTTATAGAGGTCTCTGCTGGAGACGTTGCTGGCATTAAAAGTGCCACGATTAAATTTACCGGGCCTTATGCTTACGGTTGGCTGCGTACAGAAACAGGCGTGCACAGATTAGTGCGCAAATCGCCTTTTGATTCGGGTAATCGCAGGCATACTTCGTTTGCTTCTGTGTTTGTTTCGCCCGAAATTGACGACAGCATAGTGATAGACATTAACCCAGCAGATTTGCGCGTCGATACCTATCGTGCAAGCGGGGCAGGGGGGCAGCACGTCAATAGAACAGATTCTGCTAT
The DNA here is from genome assembly GCA_031291255.1 of Gammaproteobacteria bacterium. Taxonomy (GTDB): domain Bacteria; phylum Pseudomonadota; class Gammaproteobacteria; order DSM-16500; family DSM-16500; genus UBA5158. Next base: position 4,781 of record JARLJN010000187.1, on the reverse strand, counting down.
TCGTATCACTCACATTCCAACAAACACCGTTGTGCAATGTCAGGCGGATAGATCTCAGCATAAAAACCGTGCTGAAGCGATGAAGCAATTGCGCGCTAAACTATACGAATTAGAAATGCAAAAAAAACGCAGCAAGCAAGATGAGCTAGAAGCAACTAAAATGGAAATTACTTGGGGCAGTCAAATACGTTCTTACGTGTTAGATATGTCTCGCATTAAAGATTTACGTACAGGTGTTGAAATTGCCAATACTCAAGCAGTATTAGATGGTGATTTAGATAAATTTATTGAAGCAAGTTTACTGAGCGGATTATAAAATGACTGATCAAGAAACCCCTATAGTTGATACCAACGAACTCATTGCACAACGACGCGCAAAATTAGCAGAGATGCGAACTGCAGGCATTGCATTTCCTAATGATTTTCGTCGTGATCATTTCGCTGCAAAAATTCTTGAAGATTTTTCTGAATTGACAGAAGAAAAATTAGAAGCGCATCCAGTGTCAGTCAAAATTGCCGGCCGTATCATGACTAGACGCATGATGGGTAAAGCGAGTTTTGTGCATTTGCAAGATATGTCTGGACGCATACAATTATACGTACGCCAAGATGAAGTGTCTGATGAAGTGTATGAAGGATTTAAGCATTGGGATATAGGCGATATCATAGGCGTTGAAGGGTTGTTATTTAAAACAAAAACAGGTGAACTTTCAGTACGCGTAAAAGTCATTAAATTGCTGACTAAATCTTTACGACCCCTTCCAGATAAATATCATGGGCTCACAGATCAAGAGCTGCGATATAGACAGCGTTATTTAGATTTGATGGTAAATGAAGAAACACGCAATACATTTTTAATGCGTTCTAAAATTGTTGAGTGTATGCGGCAATTTTTGCGGAATAAAAATTTCTTAGAAGTAGAAACACCTATGATGCAAGTCATTGCTGGTGGTGCTGCGGCTAAACCGTTTGTGACGCATCATAATGCATTGGATATGCCTTTGTATTTGCGCATTGCGCCAGAGCTTTATTTAAAGCGTTTAGTTGTCGGTGGATTTGAACGTGTGTTTGAAATCAATCGTAATTTTCGTAATGAAGGATTATCGACACGACACAATCCAGAATTTACCATGGTGGAATTTTATCAAGCCTACGCTGACTATCTTGATATGATGGATCTCACAGAAGAATTATTTCGTTATTTAAGCCATGAAGTGTTAGGTACACCAGAAATAACATATCAAGGTCAAATCTATGATGTCAGCAAGCCATTCACTAGACTGACCTTGTTTAATTCTATTTTGCATTTCAATCCAGAAATCAAAGCGGGTGATATTGATAACTTAAAAAGTGCGCGAGCGACTGCAAAAAAATTAGGAATTGATGTATCAGACAATGCAGGCTTAGGAAAAGTTCAAGTCGAAATTTTTGAAAATACCGTTGAACACAGATTAATGCAGCCTACATTTATTACTGAATATCCTGCTGAAGTTTCACCGCTTGCACGATGCAATGATGAAAATCCTTTTGTAACAGATAGATTTGAATTATTTGTTGTGGGTCGTGAATTAGCGAATGGATTTTCTGAGTTGAATGATGCAGATGATCAAGCAGAACGTTTTCGTAAACAAGTCGCTGAAAAAGAAGCAGGCGATGATGAAGCCATGCCTTATGATGCAGATTATGTGACAGCATTAGAATATGGTTTGCCGCCAACAGCGGGTGAAGGGATAGGGATAGATAGATTAGTTATGTTATTTTCAGATTCACCGTCTATACGTGATGTAATTTTATTTCCTCATATGAAACCCTCAACGAGAGAATAATCTATGAATAAACAAGATCTGCAAAAATATATTAATTTATATCACAGCGAAAAAGGTCTGGGACGTAAGTACGCACCTTTTTATCCAGCAGAATCTGAAGGCATGCAGGCTTTAATTTTATTTACTGAAAGTTTAGCGGATGATAAACCTTTAAATACAGAACAATCTACAAGATTAATTGCAATTTTATCTCGAGAAGTTTCTTCTGAGTTGGACTGGTCCGGAGACCAAAGACTGACTGATAAAATCTTTAAAGAAATTTTAGGAAAATTGAAACCTGCTAGCGTTTACAGTTATCAAAATCACTTATTTTCTCATGCGGATCTTGCGGATGCTGATTTTGTTGTTATGTCTACACAAGATAGTTTAAGTATGTAGGTTGTTAAATGAAGCCCAACGATACGTTGGGTTTAGCAATATTATTTTTTATTTTTAGTTGCATTGGATTTATTGGCTTTATTAATTTCACTAATTGACGTTAACACTTTTTCGTTAACATCTTTGCCTTTCGCTGCGCGTTCCTCCGCGTATTTTTTTTGGTTGCGATTTGCAGTAAATAATCCGACTGATCCGCTAACTGCTGCAGTAAACCCCGCTGTTCCAAGGCCTACAGTAGTACCTAGAGTAAAGCCCTTTACAGCGCCCAATATAGCACCAGGTAGGGCTCCAAAACCACCACCCCAGCTGGTCACGGCAGCACCGATGGTAAGTCCAACCACAAAACCCACTAACGCACCAATCACCCCGCAAATGGCGGCTTTTACGGTGCGTTTCATGGGTGGTTTGTCAGTTAATTCTTTATCTAATTTTTCAGCTGATTTTGTAATCTGCTTAATTGTCAGTTTTGGATTTTCTATCAGGTTAGTTATTTGATCAGAAAAATGTTTTATGACGGTGGAGTAAGTTGCAGCAGTTGCAACAGATGCATCTGCCTGGGCATTTTTAATCTCTGATGAAAGTGTTTTATATTTAGTAATGATGTCTTCATAGCCCTCGTAACCTTTCTTCTCTAGTGATTCAATGTGTTCGTCAAAAGTTTTAATGAGAGCAACGTTATTTACAGCTGACTGGGCTACAATTTCTTGTTGCATAGCAATTTCAAAATGTGAGTCATTATGTTCAGAAAGAATTTTTATATTGCCAACGTTGATAATGGCCTTGTTGTAATTTTTTAGCCTTTCTCGTGGTGATTCATCAATTTTTTTTAAATTATTTAAAATATTATTTTGTACGCAAGTAAGCTTATCATAAGCAATTTGCATTCTTTCATCTTGCCCGTATATTGTTTTGAAATCTTCAGATTTGCAAAATGCATCAACATCTTTTTTCAACGCATCCAAAAACCCTGATTTGAGTTTATGTTGTTCAGCTAATTCTATTAATTCTTTTTTCTTTTGAGCTTCATATTCTTCCCAAAGTTGAGTTAAGGCGGTAATGGTTTTATAGTAGGGTCTTGATGATTCTAGTTTTTCTGCAAGGTCTGTAATAAAATCTTGTTCTGCGGTAATTGTTAAGTCAACTAATTCAAAGCTAGTCTTTGTTAATTTAAATCTAGAGCTGACCTGTGCTTCAGTTTTTAGCGTTTTTACACCAAATTCATTGTGGGGGCTAAAGCCATAAAGATCTGTTGTTAGGTAGACTTCACCATCTTCATCTTTTTTAAAAAGATTTACTGTTTTACTATTTGTTGTTATGGGTAGTTCGCATAGATTGAAATAAAAGTATGTCCATGTTTGTACGAGCTCTTGCGAGTAATGTTTTAATATGTTGTTAGCGGTCTCTTTGTCAAATGCATCATTAAGAATACTCTTGATGCCCTTATCGGTATATGCTTCGATTTCTTCTGTAGTAAATTGACGTTTTTGTTCATCGCTTAGAATCTCAGGGTATTGTTTACCATTAATTGCCATAAGCCTAAATATATCTTTTGCAACTGCACTTGAGCCGCTACTAAAAGAATTATTTTGGTATTCTAATAGCGCTAGAAGTTCTTTAGGGATTTCTGCTTTTGTAAAAACTCTCGTTTCCATAGGGTACGCTCTGTCTTTGTAGGCTCTATATCATCATAATAGCATACCATTTGAACATTAAGGTGATATTAAGGTTATTTAATTAACAAACTGTTAAAAAAACAATCATTTTATCATGGGGTTAAAATGTAGCCCGGATTTTCGCTGGGCTCAATCCGGGCTACGCGCAGGGCTACAGATTAGGGATATTTTTATGTTAAAAAAGCTTAAAGGATTTTCTTTATTGGAGCTGATAGTCACGATTTCAATCGCGACAATTTTATTCGCTTTAATGATTCCTTCACAAAAAATATTTATAGATAAAACAGCAGAACAAGTTTCAAGCTCGCAATTGTTACGTGCAATGAGTTTAGCGCGTAGTGAAGCTAGCTCACGTGGACGTGTTGTTTCATTATGTAAATCCTCAGATCAAAAAACATGTACAGGCAATTGGGAGCAGGGGCAAATTATTTTTGTGGATGAAAATCAAAATGGGCAAGTGCAAGATTCTTCTTATGTATTATTTTCATTTGCATCGATTAAATCAGGAAAAATATTTTGGAAGTCATCATTGCATAAAGCGTATTTACAATTTTTACCAACGGGCTTTACGAATTCTCAAAATGGAACATTTTGGTTTTGTGAAAAAGATGAAAAGGTTCCAGCATGGATAATTAGAGTAAATCGTTTAGGACGAGCACGTATGATAAATGATGCTGTAGAAATCAATAAAGAAAAAGAGCTTACGTGTTGATGCTAAAGTTAAGTCATGTCATCACGAGATTGGTTAACGTTAGAGAGTCTTGTCATCGCGAGCTGAAATATCCCCACGAAATTTGATGACTTTTCTGGCGAAATTATTTAAAAAGATCGACATAACTTCGAACTCTAAGGAAAGAAGATGTCGATCACCGATTTGTTACATGCTCATTTAGAAAAATATTGT
>JARLJN010000186.1 GCA_031291255.1 Gammaproteobacteria bacterium | reverse complement strand
TTAACAGGTGCTGCGCTATTACGTTGTGGCACAGGCGCTGCTGTTTCATTCAATCTCATGCTGAGCTGACCGGGTTACGTTAGCTTTATTCATTGTCGTCCCGGACAAGCGCCATCCACGAAATATTAAAGTATAACTGTTCTTGCATGGCGCGAGATCCGGGATCCAGGTTTTAGCAGATTTGAATTGTCGTCCCGGACAAGCGCCATCCACGAAATATTAAAGTATAACTGTTCTTGCATGGCGCGCGATCCGGGATCCAGGTTTTAGCAGATTTGAATTGTCTTCCCGGACAAGCGCCATCCACGAAATATTAAAGTATAACTGTTCTTGCATGGCGCGAGATCAGGGATCCAGGTTTTAGCAGATTTGAATTGTCGTCCCGGACAAGTGCCATTCACAAAATAGTAAAGTATAACTGTTCTTACATGCCGCGCGATCCGGGATCCAGGTTTTTAGCGGAGTTGAGAAGACCGCTAAAAGACTAGATCCCGGATCGCACGCCGTGATAGACCAGTTATATGATCAATGACTGTTGACGGCGCTTGTCCGGGACGACAAATCCTTTTAGTACAAGATTATTGAATTTTTTTCAACGCATTCATAAATGCATTTCCCAAAGCAGTCTCTCCGATTTCATTTTTAGATTGCATATTTATTTTCTTAACAGGTGCTGCGCTATTACGTTGTGGCACAGGCGCTGCTGTTTCATTCAATCTCATGCTGAGCTGAATTCGTTTGCGTACTAAATCAATTTCTAACACTTTGACTTTAACTATTTCACCCACTTTGATGACTTCATGTGGATCTTTTACAAATTGATTTGCTAATAAAGATTTATGAACCAATCCGTCTTGATGCACACCTATATCCACAAACGCACCAAAGTTTGCAACGTTAGTCACTACACCTTCTAAAACCATACCAACAGTTAAATCATTCATGGTTTCTACGCCTTCTTTAAACGTTGCCGTTTTAAATTCAGGTCGTGGATCACGTCCGGGTTTTTCAAGTTCATGCAAAATATCCGTGACCGTAGGTAAACCAAAATGATCATCTACAAAATCTTTTGCTTTGATATTGCGTAAGAGTGCTGTATTTCCCATGACTTCAGCAATTTGTTTGTTTTGAGTCGATAATATTTTTTCGACTATAGAATACGCTTCCGGATGCACAGCAGAAGCATCTAACGGATTATCACCATTGATAATTCGTAAAAATCCTGCCGCTTGTTCAAATGCTTTTTCACCTAAACGCGCAACTTTTTTGAGTTGATTACGTATTTTAAAAGGACCATTTTCATCTCTGTAATTTATGATATTTTTTGCAACGGTATCGTTAAGCCCAGCTACACAAGTGAGTAGGGGAGCAGAAGCGGTATTGATATCTACGCCCACTGCATTCACACAATCTTCCATTACCGCACGTAATGTGCGTGATAATTTATATTGATTAACATCATGTTGATACTGACCAACACCTATGGCTTTAGGTTCAATTTTTACAAGTTCAGCAAGAGGGTCTTGTAAGCGTCTCGCAATTGAAACTGCGCCACGATAAGTTACATCCAGTGTAGGAAATTCTAATGCTGCATATTCCGATGCGGAATACACAGAAGCACCCGCTTCTGAAACCACTATACTAGTTAATTGCAAGTCTGGATTTTTCTTTTTTAATTCTATGATTAATCTATCTGTTTCACGCGAAGCAGTACCATTACCTATACTGACAATTTTTACGTTGTATTCTTTGCAAATTTTTAAAAGTGTATGCAATGAACCATCAATATCATTGCGTGGTTGATGCGGAAAAATAGTCACATAATGCAATAATTTTCCTGTGCCATCTATAACAACTGCTTTAACACCCGTTCTAAATCCTGGATCTAATCCCAAGGTAACATGCGAACCTGCAGGAGCTGACATGAGTAAATGTTTTAAATTATTTGCAAACACTTTTATTGCTTCTTCTTCAGCTTGTTCTCGTAATTTAGTCAGTAGTTCTAATTCGAGTTTTAATGCAAATTTAATTCGCCATGCCCATGCCACAGTTTCATTTAGCCAAGCATCAGCGGCTCTATTGTGTTGTGAGATTTCAAATTTATGGGCGATGCTTTGTTTGCAATGATTTTCTTGATTTTCATCTAACGTTAGATCAACTCGTAAAATCCCTTCTTGTTGTCCACGAAAAAATGCAAGTGCACGGTGCGAAGGAATTTTTTTAATTGCTTCTTGATAATCAAAATAATCTGAAAATTTACTGCCCTCTGTTTCTTTTCCTTTGATGACTTCTGTTTTTAGTGTACCGTTTTCCCAGATGTAATGTCTAAACTCTCCCATAAGGTCAGCGTTTTCAGAAAACAATTCTAATAAAATTTGTCTAGCGCCTTCTAATGCTTCTGTGGCCGTATTGATATTCATTTCTGCATTTAAAAAATCGAGTGCTAATACATCAGGCACTAATGTTGGATTTTGTAAAAGTTGTAATGCGAGTGGTTCTAAACCTGCTTCTTTTGCGATTTGTGCTTTAGTGCGACGTTTAGGTTTGTAAGGTAAATAAATATCTTCAAGTGTTGCTTTGTCATCAGCTGCTAAAATACTTTTTTCTAACTCAGGTGTTAATTTATCTTGTTCTGCAATACTGGCTAAAATTGTTTTACGTCTTGCTTCGAGTTCACGCAGATACTGTAATCTTTCTTCCAAGTTTCTTAACTCAGTATCACTTAATCCGCCTGTGACTTCTTTACGATATCGAGAGATAAAAGGAACTGTTGCACCTTCATCTAATAAATTGATTGCAGCTTCGACTTGATGAATTTTAACATTTAATTCTGCTGCTATTTTTTGACTTATTTGCAATTTAAAATCTCCTTGGCAAAAAAATATTGTTGTAGGGTGGGTTAGATGCATCAGCATCGTAACCCACCATTCAAAATTATAGGGTTTGTTATTATAAATGCGTTGGAATAACCAGCCTATCACCATCACGCAGGTCGTTGCTCGCGAGTAAATTTGCTACGCGTATAGCAGGCGGGCTAGTATGAAATTTCTCGGCTATTTTTTCTATAGTGTCACCTTGTCTTACCATATAAATTGTATCGCCTGAGGTGAGTTGGTATTTTTGTGTAAGTTTTTCTTCAGCTACACGGATGTGAGTTGGTATCACTAGTCTATCGCCAGGGTTCAATCTTTTGTTAGCGGGAAATGGATTTGCAGCTTGAATGTTTCTTTCTGATAAATGAAAACGTTGTGAAATAGTTGAAAAATTATCGCCAGATCTTACCATGTAAATGGTATCACCTGGTTGTAAAGAATAATGACTATCCATTTTTTCTAAAGATGCCATCAATCGTGAAGGTTTAATTTTGCTAACATCGTTCAGTGATTCATTTTTGTGATTTGTCGCAGCATACATTTCAGGATTTGATGTTGTGTGAGGAATGACTAAGCTAGAACCTGGTTTTATATAATTACCTTTCAATTGATTCATTTGCCGCAACATTGCAACTGAAACATTATGATGTTTTGCAACAGTCGCTAATGATTCGCCATTTTTTGCAATGTAGTGTTGCCATGTGACATGTTGAGAAAGTGGTGATCGTTCTAAATTCTCTGAAAATTGTGCCACGTTTTCTATGGGCAAAACCAGCTTGGAAGGGCCGTGCGGGCTTGTAGTCGAACGATTGTATCCAGGGTTAAGCTGCATTAATGCTTTTAAAGTCAAACCTGCTAATGACGCCGCATGATGTAAATCCACTTGTGTGCCCACATCCATTTGCGCTAAGTAAGGTGCGTTATGCACTGGGGGTAAATACACAGGATATTTTTCTGGATGTGCAATAATAGTGGCTAATGCAAGTAAGCGGGGAACGTAAGTACGCGTCTCTTGTGCTAATGGTAACGACCAGTAATTTGCTTCTAACCCGCTGTTGATATTTTTACGAATGGCACTTAATACATTGCCTTCACCTGTATCATAAGCAGCGATAGCAAATAACCAATTTCCATCAAAAAAATTTGAGAGATAAGCCAGATAATTTAATGCCGCTTTTGTGGAAGTGATGACATCTCGTCTTCCGTCATACCACCAATCTTGTTTGACACCGTATCCAGTGGCTGTGTTAGGCATCATTTGCCAAATACCCGCAGCGCCTGCAGATGAATAAGCAAATGGGTTAAATGAACTTTCGAAAACAGGTAATAAAACAACTTCAACTGGTAAGTGGCGTTTACGTGCTTGCTGTAAAATGTAATAGAGATAAGGCGCCGCATGACTGGTAGCACGCACCAGAAATTCTTGATGTGTCATAAACCAATTAATTTGTTCTTGTACTAAATAATTTTCTTCATAGTGTGGTAATGAAAATTCTCTGCGTAATACATTCCAAAGATCATCTGCATTTCTATATCGACTGACATCTTCTGCTAATCCTTGTTTGCGTTCGGGTGAGAGGTGTATATGCTGCTGATATACCTGTATTCCTTCACCGTTAGGAATAGCATAACTCGTTGAGCTTATAAAAAATAAAGAGAGACAGCTTGCAAAAAAACTAACCTTAGCATTTCTTTTAATAGAGTTGAGCATCAATTGTTTCATCTTTTATAAACTCATATACAGTTAGATTGAAAGATATTTTTTATTGTTAGAAAGTATCCTTCCAAGTGCGTAAGGCTTGAAAAATGTTTACAGGATCAGAAAGTTGTTCACCATTATGGTGATTTACCGAGTTTATCACAGAATCTGCATGACAACGCAAGAAAGGATTCATCAGCAGTTCTTTGTATAAAACAGAAGGCAGCGTGGGAAGATTTTGTTCACCTAATTGATTTGCAAGTGCAATCGCTTCATTGATGTGTATGTTATTAGGTTCTACACATTGAGCAAAGCGTAAATTCGATAAAGTGTATTCGTGTGCACAATAAATCAGTGTATCTGTAGGCAAGCTTGTTATTTTTGAAAGAGAATGAAACATTTGTTCTGCAGTGCCTTCAAACAATCTCCCGCATCCTGCAGAAAAAAGTGTATCTCCGCAAAAAAGCATGCCCGTACTGTAAAAAGCGATATGGCCTTTCGTGTGTCCTGGTATATCGAATATCAAAAATTTCATTGCAAGATTTTCAAAATAAATTTCATCATGTTCATGTAAAAGATGATCAACTCCCGTTATGTGCTCCTGTGCAGGACCATAAACGGGCACAGGATATAACTCAATTAACTGTTTTATGCCGCCACTGTGATCATTGTGATGATGAGTAATTAAAATAGCATCGAGAATTAAATTGTGTTGTTTAATGACATCAATGACTGGCAATGCATCACCTGGATCGACAATGATGCAATGGTGATTAATTGAATTTACTAATAACCAGATATAATTATCTTTAAATGCTGGAATGGGAATAATGTTTATCATGGCTTTAATATACTCATAAAATCAGCAAGGTGACAACATTGTTTGTCTTAAATTCAAAGCGTATGATAGTTGCTAGAAGAGGGTTAAGGAAGTAATAGGAGCTAACTTGGCTAAAACCTATAGAAAAATTCAACAATGGGATCGTTGGCTGGCTCATTATCCAGGTCAAACTGTATTCGAAGCAGAGCATAAATACTTATCAAATGCATTAAAGCAATTTCTAGGAAAACAAGCTCTTTTAATAGGCACTCCTTATCAGCATGGATTATTAAAAACGAGTGTTATTTCTAGACAGACTCTGCTCAGCCCTTTATTGGGGTTTGGGCACCCTAAAGATATTCGAGGCATAGAGAGCGAGCTTTATGACCTTCCTATTTTATCGGGCAGTGTAGATTTGGTTCTTCTCCCTCATACGTTAGAATACATGGATAACCCGCAAAAATTATTAGCTGAAGCCTGTAGAACCGTGCGTCCTGATGGGCATATCGTTATTTGTGGATTCAACCCTTATAGCCTATGGGGGGTAAAGAAATGGTGGGCTCATAATAAACACACGCCATGGACGGGAAATTTTATCCATTCCAGCCAAATAAAAAAATGGTTATCTTTTTCTGATTTTAAATTAATGAATCAATCTATGATATTATTTCGACCGCCTATGAAGCATAGGGGTTCTTACAATAATTTAAAATTTATGGAATGGTTGGGCAGTAAATGCTGGTCACCTTTTGGCGGTGTTTATATGTTAGTCGCTCAGGCAAAAGTGATTCCTTTAACCCCTATAAAACTAAGTTGGAAACAAAAAATTTCAGATATCAATTTAAATCCTATTGGTATTCCGCGACCTACGATTAGAGAACGTTTTTAATGAAACATGTAATTATTTTTACTGATGGTGCTTGTCGAGGTAATCCTGGACCGGGAGGTTGGGGTGCATTATTACAATACGGCAGTCATGAAAGAATGCTTTCAGGTGCCGATAGCAATACTACGAATAACCGCATGGAGATGATGGGCGCAATTGAAGCGTTAGCTGCATTGCGTGAATCCTGCATTATAAAGCTCTACACAGATTCTCAATATCTTCAAAAAGGTATTACAGAATGGCTGCCTGGCTGGAAAAAAAGAAATTGGATTAAAGCAGATAAAAAACCAGTCAAAAATGCAGATCTTTGGCAGTTGCTTGATATAGAAGCAAACCGACATCAGGTGAGTTGGCATTGGGTAAAAGGGCATAGCGGTCACCCTGAAAATGACAGGGTAGATTTATTAGCCAATCAAGCTATAGATAATATGCTAGCGGGCAGTCGAGGATAAGTTATGAGACAAGTTGTTTTAGATACAGAAACCACGGGATTATCCACTGCTCAGGGTCACCGAATTATTGAAATTGGTTGTTTAGAAATGATCAATCGAAAAGTGACAGGCAGGCATTATCATCAATATATTAATCCTCAACGTGAAATTGATGCTGGCGCTATAGCAGTGCATGGTATTACGAATGAATCATTAGCGAATAAACCTTTTTTTGCAGATATCTGTGATAAGTTTATGCGTTTCGTCGATGGTGCTGAGTTAATCATTCATAATGCTCCCTTCGATATTGGTTTTTTAAATTATGAATTAAGTTTGCTAAATAAATCTTGGAAATCGATGACGGATTATTGTCAGGTGATTGACAGCTTGGTATTAGCTAGAAAAATGTATGTAGGTCAGCGTAATAGTTTAGATGCACTCTGTAAGCGACTCTTTGTTGATAATTCTAAGCGAGAGTTTCACGGTGCTTTATTAGATGCTGATTTACTCGCAAGAGTGTATTTAGCAATGACAGGAGGGCAAGCTACATTGTTGTTCTCACATGAGCAAGATTCAACTGAAGTTACAAATCAAGCGGATGCTTCTACGGCTATACAAAAAGATATTAGTCGAATATTTAAAGTGATTAAAGCTAATGAAGAAGAGCTGACAGAGAATAAAAAGATACTTGAAACTATGGCAGCTAAAGGAAAATGTTTGTGGCTATAAAGCCATGACTATTTCCCTTCTCCCGCCGCGCTTTTTGCGGTGGGAGAAGGTGCCCGAAGGGCGGATGAGGGTTTCGACATGGCAAGTGCTTAAGCGAAGATGCCCTCCTTCCGCGCCACCCCGGGAATTGACTGTGGCAATTTTTTGCAAAAGCTTCAAAAGCATTTATTGTAGGACTGTAGGTTGGGTTGTGTGGGTTTTTTTTTAAACACAAAAAAATTATTTTTTTGTTTTTTAAAAAAAAGAAAAACAAACAAAAATTCTTAAAAAAAATAATTTTTTTATTTTT
>JARLJN010000185.1 GCA_031291255.1 Gammaproteobacteria bacterium | reverse complement strand
GCTGTATCTACAACACGTACAACTAGAACGGCAGCAATTTCTACTGGGTTACCCATCAGATCATTAACTTTTAAAATTTTGCTACTGAAGTTGCTTACACGCAATGAGACCCCTCTACGGACAGCAAAAGGGACTGTTAACCATAGGCCTGGTTCGCGAATCGTTCCAAAATAGCTCCCGAAAAAGACCAACGCATATGACTTGTTGGGTTGTACTACTATGATTCCCGATAGCAATATGACAGCAATTCCGAGAAGCGGAACACCCGCAAACAGATTCTCTTGCTTTACAAAATGGGTTCCTGCAATTCCCAGCGCAAGTATTACAATCAAGCCCAAATAACCATTAACCGCCCACGCTTTTTTTTCAACCATGATTGATTCATCTCCTATTTATTTTCGATTGTTGTCAAGTCAAGTCAACTCAACAACTTGATACTATTATGATATCACATTAATATTACATATCAAGTCAAAGATTAAAATAAAAAAGGTGCATTGGCATCACAGCGGATACAAGCACTTAAAAACAATATGCATGGTATCTAAAGGAAATGCAACTTCGCTAAAAAAAGCAAAACCTTTAACAGCGCCCTGGTCTTTACCTATTTTACACATCCACTCTGGCTTATGGTTTGGCACACCCTGCAAGTCATACGGCATCCGACTGCATCGGTAGCATTAGTATAGGTGAAAAATTCAGCATCCATGGCTTCTCTCTCATGCCCATACGGATCATTTTGACTATCCGACTTTGCGTCAATTACAGTCACCAAATACGATTGCTGTTACAGCCAAAAATACTACTTCTCTATAGCAGGGCATGAAATATATTGCGGTTGTAATTTCGAGAATAAAATGAGCGATCCAATCATAACACAAGTTGCCACTCCATATAGAATGCCCGGACTGAATGAATAGATAGCTGCTGCTGCAAGAGGAACAAGAACTCTGTAAGCCGACTGCAAACTTTGATTTACACCTTGTAATTTTCCTTGGCTACTTTCGTCTACAGACCGCGAGAGTCGTCCGTTGTAGGACGGATCGAACAAGCCTTCACCTAGCGTGATACTCGTAACCGCAGCAATAATAAGTACTGGAGACGAGATATGAATGCTAAGAATTATTAGCCCCAATCCCAGTGCTAGTCCGAAAAGACCAACAATAGCAATATTTCTCTCACTGAACTTTTTAAGGAGACGCGGTAATAACATAGCTCGCGAAATAATATCGCAGGCTCCAATAAGAGTAAATATATAACCGATAAGCGCAGGCCCCCACGAGAAAATATCT
>JARLJN010000184.1 GCA_031291255.1 Gammaproteobacteria bacterium | reverse complement strand
TCGTTTTTATATAAATAATTTTGTTTTTTTTATTTTAATTTAAATTTTAATTTTATTTTTTTTATATAAAATTTCTTTTTTTATTTTTTTTTTTTTTTTTTTTTATTTAATTAAATAATATATTTATATTTTTTTTTTTGGGGTACCCCCACCCCCCACAAAAAACCCAAACCTACCGCCTACAAATATCAAGGTGCTGCAATCATCTTGATGATTCCAGAAAAATCAAGTTCACCATTTCCTTGCTCAACAAATTGCGTATACAACTGCGTAGCAAGCTGACCCAACGGAATAGCTGCACCTGCATGCTCTGCAGCTGACTCACCTAAATGCAAATCTTTTAACATCATTTTCGCCATAAATCCTGGTTCGAAATTTTTATTAGAGGGTGCAGACTCAACTAAACCAGGCACAGGGCAATAGCTAGTCATAGACCAACATTGCGCGGAAGCATTTGAGCTAATTTCAAAAAGTTTTTTTGTATCTAAACCCAATTTTTCAGCTAAATTAAATCCTTCACACACAGCTATCATAGAAATACCTAGCATCAAGTTATTACAAATCTTTGCAGCTTGACCATGACTCGCTGCTCCTGCGTGAATAATTTTTTTTCCCATTTTTTCTAAAGCATCTTTTGCTTCTAAATAAATACTTTCTTTACCGCCTACCATAAACGTTAATGTTCCTGCCATCGCACCCGCTACACCTCCTGACACAGGGGCATCTAGCATTTTCAAATTTATTTTTTCTGCTTCCGCGTGCAAATATAACGTTGTGGCAATATCAATGGATGATGAATCAATATAAAGTGTATTCTGTTTTGCATTTTTAAATATTCCCTCATTCATCATACACACTTCTTTTACCTGATCACCGTTCTGTAACATGGTAATAATAATGTCTGCATCAGTTACACATTCCGCCAATGACACTAACGGAATTGCACCTCGCGCTGCAAGCTCATCCATCGCTGCAGTATTGACATCATAAATATTAACGTTGTATCCAGCCTTAATTAAATTCAACACCATGGGATGACCCATATGACCCAAACCAATAAACGCGATGCGCTTCATTTTATTTCTCCATGAAAATTATTTAAGTGTAGGCATTGCGAAATCAGCATTACTTTTTTTATCTTTAGGCCAACGCTCTGTGACTGTTTTTATTTTTGTGTAAAATTGCATACCGTCAGTACTATGCATGTGCATACCGCCAAACAAGGAACGCTTCCACCCTCCAAATGTTTGGTAAGCAACAGGGACTGGAATCGGTACATTAATGCCTATCATGCCTGCTTGAACTTTTGAAGCAAACGTTCTAGCAACTCCGCCGTCATGTGTAAATATCGCAGTGCCGTTTCCAAATTCATGATCATTCACTAATTGCAGTGCGCTTTCAAAATCAGGTACACGCACAACAACTAATACCGGACCAAAAATTTCTTCTTTATAAATTTTCATAGTCGGTGTGACATGATCAAACAAACATCCGCCTAAATAAAATCCTTGTGGATGTTCAGGGGATATAAAACTTCTGCCATCAACCACTAACGCCGCGCCCTCTTCTACACCTAGGTCTACATAATTTTTGACACGCTCTAAATGTTGTTTAGAAATTAAAGGACCCATTTCGGTTTCGGGTTTAAAACCTGCACCTATATTTAAACCTTGCACGCGTGGGATTAATTTTTTTATTAATTCATCAGCCAATTTATCACCTACCGCAACAGCGACTGAAATAGCCATGCAACGTTCGCCTGCGGAACCATAAGCTGCCCCCACTAACGCATCAGCAGCCTGATCTATATTTGCATCTGGCATAATCACGCAATGATTTTTTGCACCACCAAAGGCTTGTACTCTTTTTCCTGCCGCTGTGCCTGTTTGATAAATCATTTCTGCAATCGGTGTGGAACCCACAAAACTAATTGCTTTAACATCAGGATGCTTTATCAAAAAATTGACCGCATCTTTATCACCATTTACTACATTCAAAACACCTTTAGGCAATCCTGCTTCCACACAAAGTTCTGCAATACGAAAAGAACAAGAAGGATCACGTTCTGAGGGTTTTAAAATAAACGTATTTCCACATGCAATTGCCATAGGAAACATCCATAGAGGTATCATGGCAGGAAAATTAAACGGGGTGATGCCTAGGCATACCCCTAACGGTTGACGCAATGTATAGCTATCAATGTCTGTTGCAACATCTTCAGCGTAAGTACCTTTCAATAAAAATGGAATACCGCAAGCAAACTCCACTACATCTATTCCCCGTTGAATAGAACCCCGCGCATCAGTTAATGTTTTGCCATGTTCTTTGGTGACAAGATCTGCTAGCTCATTGATATTTTTTTCGAGTAAAGCGCGTAATTCAAATAGTATACGTACACGTTTTGCTGGAGGGGTCGCTGACCAAGCTGGGAAAGCCGCTTTTGCAGAGGCAACTGCTTTTTCTAGAACGCTATTATCTGCCATGGCCACTTGGCCTATTACATTTCCCGTTGCTGGATTTGTGATATCGAGTTTTTTAGGTGAGTCATTGATAACTAACCCATTTATATGATGGTTAACTTGATAAATCATGATACGTCCTTGTCAGATTTCGTTGCGATATTGTAGCAACACACTTGTCGTTTCGCTAACGCTCAATCCATAACTTTAACCAACATCTCTGTAAGGTCGTAGGTTGGGTTGAGTGCTTTTTACGAAACCCAACGTAACGTT
>JARLJN010000183.1 GCA_031291255.1 Gammaproteobacteria bacterium | reverse complement strand
AGTGTTGTCCATGGCTTGTGCACACGTCCCGAAGGGCACTGGTTGGTCCGAAGGACGCGTCCATATATCCACAGGCTTCTCGTTCTAAGGCGAAATATACCTCCGCCGGGGTTTTATAATCAAGTGACTGATGCCACCGTCGTTGATTATAAAACTCTACATACTCACCAATCGCCTTTTTCAACTCCTTGATACTGTTGTATTCATTTAAATAAAACCGCTCACCTTTGAAGCTGCGCCAGAATCTTTCAATAAAAACGTTATCCGTACATCGCCCTTTGCCCGTCATGCTGATTTTTATATCCCAATCAGCTAAAAACTCTACCCAATCACTACTAGTAAACTGGCACCCCTGATCACTATTGATAATCTCGGGACGTGCAACCGTAAGCGCATTTTTTAACGCCTCAATACAAAAGCCAGTCTCTAATGTGTTCGACAGTGACCAACCAACAATATACCGACTATACACATCTATCAATGCAACCAAATACACAAACCCACCTCTCAAGCGGAGATACGTAATATCGATCATCCAAGCCTGATTAGGTCGCACAAACTTCAAATCTCGCAGCAAATAGGGGTATACTGCATGTAGTCGATTGCGCCGACTCGTATTGGGCCCTGGATAAATCGCACATATACCGCCTATCTGCATCAGACGCTGCACACGCTTGCGGTTGATTCGATGGCCTTTCGAGCGTAGCTCCTGGGTTATTCTGCGATACCCATAAAACGGATATCGCTCCCATATTTCTCGAATTTCATTCAAAAGGTCAATTTCATCAAGGTCTACTTGACTGCCTTTGTAATATATCGTGCTGCGGTTAACCTGCAATAACTCACATTGGCGCCGCAAACTCAGCTTGCTATGACGCGTATCTATGAGTTGCTGTCGTCGCTCTCGCGGAGTTTGCTCCAGCACTTTTTTAAGAAATCTCGCTCAATCGTTAGTTGGCCAACTTTCTCATATAAAACTCGTTTTGTTGCTTCGTGCTCGGCAAGCACCTGAGCCGTTTTATCCTTCTTATTGAATAACTCGGCTCCTTGCTCTAGTAACTGCCTCTTCCAAACGTGGACCTGACTTGGCGCTACTCCGTATTTTTTGCATATCTCGTTTAACGTCGTTTCATTTTTAATTGCTAGCAACGCAATTTCAAATTTTGCCGATGATGACCACTTTTTGTTCTTTGACATAACAACCTCCGTTAGAGGCTATTATCTCCTAAATTTTTAAAGTTTGGTGGTCTAAATTGCGGGGGTCATTATATTATTACTGCTCCCGCAGTTTCAGGTAAAAATACTCAGCAGAAACATGCAAATAAAAAATTCGGTGATTCCCTCTTCTTACTAGTGCAGTTTCTATTATTATCCATGGTTTTTGGCTATGGGTCTTACTTACTATATAACCAAAAAAGCTCGACCGTTCACATCACCCAGCTTGCTAGTATTAAGCCATACAAATAAGTGTACTCATTGTAGTTTATGAGCGAAAAGAAAGGGCTGGAATCACGACCATGTATGTGCGTATATATAACAGTCTCGAGCAATACTTCCAAATGCTGGAAAAATTAGCCATTTTTTAAGAATACCCTCTCTCTTAAAATCAAGTTTCTCTAGTAGTTTAATTGAGCTCATATTGTCTAAATCACTCGCCGCCCAAATGCGCTGTACACTCGCTTGGCTCTTTAACCACTCAATAACCACTTTCCCTGCTTCTGACATTAATCCTTT
>JARLJN010000182.1 GCA_031291255.1 Gammaproteobacteria bacterium | reverse complement strand
TGGGATTACAGAGGGGTTTCATAGAAAGATGAAATTGATACAAAGGAGAGCATATGGATTTAGAAATTTTGAAAATTACCGATTACGAGTTAGAGTGTTGTGTTCTTAAACTGAGTGCCCCCTAAAGTGGGAAAGAGCCAAATTTATTAGCGACCATAGCCTTCACCTGCTCTACGCAAGGTCCTCGCATGAGGAACTATATGTAGAGACGCATGTTCTGGCCACTCAATAGTTGCTAAAGCATCAAGTATTCACACCCATCACTTCTTTTGCATCCATCTCACTTATTCTCCAATTAGATGCATCAAGTCTGCATGGAACTTTTGGATGCGGTACGTCATCATCAAGAATTATAAAAGAATCAGTCCCGACAAAATTTCTTGGAAAAATTACAAGGCAAGGAATTTTTGTAAATTTTGATGGATAAAGAATTCCTTCAATACCAGACGAATAAACTAGATGTCCAAAAATTTGTGAATTTGCCGGAACATCATAATTACTTGGTAATGCACGCCAGTCAGGATTCAATAGAGTTTTAAGAAGTGATTTTGCTGTCTGAACAATGCCAGGTTTAACCACGCTCAACTTACTTGCAGATACCATCAATTCTTTTGATAATTTAAATTTTTTAATAAGCTCCACAAATGGAATAAGATTATCGCTATTAGTCAAATCAAAAATTTTATCCAACTTTCCACTCACGGATACAATAGTTTCTGATGCAGGATTAGTGAGGGCTAATTCACGTGGAGTAATCTTAGAATCTGGACTTGCTTCTTGCCCTAGATGTTCTTGTAATGCAGTATCTTTATCTTGAGCCAAGTATAATCCTGAAAAAAATGGCACTTCCGGATTAACTCCTGCTCCAGTATTAAATCTACCACCAATAAAACCAAGACTGCCGACAGTTGATAACGGATGCAGACCATATTTATATTTTACTGCTCTTTGCCAATTTTTTGGTTCATAAGAAGTGCTTGTTTGAATGAGAGCCTGTTTGATCTTGAATAGCACTTCTTTGACGTGCTAACTCTGAATAATAATTCCATTGGTACTTTAGATGTTCATCTGTTACCTGTTTAGCCAAACGTATGTCGTTAAGCGTACCAGCCTCAAGTAAATACTGTACAGTAACCTTTGGAAATTTTGACTCATTTCTACCCTTCCCTCTTCTTCCGCGGCATTTTGTTGTCATTCGAATTATCTCTGATTCTCATCCAAGGCTGTTTGAATAAAATTAAGTAATTTTTTAAATCGCCCAACTCGAATCATATCTCTAGGAGACATGCCGCCCAGAAGAGGGTTCGGCATAAAAAACCACAAGATAGTTTTTTCTTGATCTTTAAAATAACCTGCGACTAAATTCAATGCCGTAGCCCACTCTCTAAGACGATCTTCAAGCTCCGCAGGTATTTTTTTCTCCTCATATCGGACTGATGAAATTGGAACATTTGCCGCAACAGAAACATCTTGTTTTTTGTACTTCAAAAGCTTTACAACTTTCTCTCCATCAAGCACCCCTTTATGAAAAAGATCAAAATGATCTTTTTCTGGTACCGTTCCAAATAGAGATGGTCGAGACAAAGCCATACAGTCCCCCTAATAATAATTTTAACAATGAGTTACAGAAAAACAATAAATATACTATATTAATTTAACCACATTTATACCACAAATATACCACATTATTCCATAAAATGCTGGCTTGAATAACAAGAAGTAGATGAATAATTCAAAAATAAGTAATATCAGCAAAGTAATAAGACAAATAGATGATAGAACCCCGGTTCGAATGATTTTTCAGTACCAAATTCCCTGGGGTACTTTTCGGGGTATGTCACAAAATCCGAATTACATAAAATAAATCTAATCAATGAATTAAGCGTTCAATGTGAGTGGCACCCTCCAATTTAAAAACCCCTGCACACATCCTACGTTTTATTTTGAAATTTCAGAAAACTTACATCATGTTCTCAAAACTTTTTTACATTCAAGCAATGCAAATGACAAACTTAAGACCTAACACTTCAAATCCGCCGAAAACACTCACCAATACAAAACACCTATAGACCCAGACTTAATTTATAGTTTTACCTTGCGGGGGTTTAAAAATACATCATATCACTGTACGATATTCCAAAATTTACGCTTTTGAGGTCGTTATGGAAACTGTCAACCAAATCATTCATGCTAAATGGCTTATTACTTGCGAAGCTGATAATCAAGTCTTAGAAAATCATGCGCTAGTTATACATGACGGTAAAATCTTAAATATTTTACCTAGCGATAAAGCGACAACGCTTTATCAAGCATCTGATATTCAACACTTTGATCATCACACTTTAATGCCGGGTTTTATCAACTCACATACGCATCTTGCCATGAATTTATTTAGAGGGTTAGCAGATGACTTAACCTTAATGAATTGGCTAAACCATCATATATGGCCTGCAGAAAAAAAATGGGTGAGTGATGAATTTGTTTATGATGCATCTTTGTTTGCAATGGCTGAAATGATACGCAGCGGAACAACGTGTTTTAATGATATGTATTTCTTTCTCCCTGCGACTGCTAAAGCCACCCACACTGCAGGCATACGCGGGCACATAGGAATTACTGTGATTGGGTTTCCAACTGCATGGGCGCAAACCTCTGATGAATACATAGCAAAAGGTTTAGCATTTTATAATGAATATAAAAATCACGATCGCATTACAGCAACGTTTGCACCGCATGCGATTTATACTGAAACAGAAGAAACCTTAATAAAAATTCGTGATCTTGCTGAAGAACATGATTTAAAAATTAATATGCACGTGCAAGAAACAGCTGATGAAGTCAATCAATCTCTCGCACAAACATCTAAACGTCCTTTACGTCGTTTACATGATATCAATTTTGTTTCACCGCGTTTGATTGCAGTTCACATGACTCAAATTGATGATGAAGATTTAGAAATTGTCGCAAAAACAAAACCGCAAATTGTGCATTGCCCTGAGTCCAACATGAAATTAGCCAGCGGCTCTTGCCCTGTTCAACAATTTCAATCATTAGGTTTAAATGTCGCACTCGGAACAGATGGCGCAGCAAGTAACAACGATTTAAATATGTTTGGAGAAATGCGTTCAGCTGCAATGCATGCAAAACTTATTACGGGTAATCCAGAAAGTTTAGCGGCTAAAGAAGTGTTAACCATGGCAACACTTAATGGTGCAAAAGCGCTAGGCATAGATCATATTACTGGCTCACTCACGGTTGGCAAAGCAGCCGATTTTATTGCGATTAATCTCGACACCATAGAAACACTTCCACTCTATCACCCTACTTCACAAATCGTGTATGCCGCATCACGCAGTCAAGTCACTGATGTATGGGTTGCAGGAAAACAATTAATGAAGAATCGTCAACTACTGACATTAGATGAAAAAGAATTAATGAAAAAAGCGCGTTATTGGTCGCAGAAAATTCAAGAGACTTAAAACAGATGAGATAGGAGAACAAGGTTTTCTTTAGCATATCTTTACTTGTAGGTTGGGTTGAGTGCTTTTTACGAAACCCAACATAACGTTGT
>JARLJN010000181.1 GCA_031291255.1 Gammaproteobacteria bacterium | reverse complement strand
TGGGATTACAGAGGGGTTTCATAGAAAGATGAAATTGATACAAAGGAGAGCATATGGATTTAGAAATTTTGAAAATTACCGATTACGAGTTAGAGTGTTGTGTTCTTAAACTGAGTGCCCCCTAAAGTGGGAAAGAGCCAATTTTTTAAAGTTGGTAAAGTCGGTGTAACTACTTGATCTTATTGGCTCCCCGAACTGGACTCGAACCAGTGACCTAATGATTAACAGTCATGTGCTCTACCAACTGAGCTATCGGGGAATATGCCGGTTAAGAGTGGTGAATACTAATATCGGTTTTTGTTTACGTCAATATCTAATTAATAAATTTCTAAAAAAAAGCTGAACTTGCGTAAATTAAAGCCTCTCTGTCGAGAGGCTTAGTCTTTATAGCTTTGCAATAGCAGCTTTCATGCGGCGCATGGCTTCTTTTAATTTATCCATGCTAGTTGCATATGAAATTCTGACATAACCAGGAGCGCCAAAGGCTGAGCCTGGAACTAAAGCAATTTCAGCTTCATTTAGCAGATACTCGGCAAATTCCATATCGGTGGTGATCTTTGGATTTTTATTGAGTAATCCAACGACAGAAGGGAATATATAAAATGTTCCGTTGCAGGGAGCGCATTTAATGCCAGGCATGGTTAACAGTTCACCTAACACAAAATCATGTCGTTCTTTGTAAGCTTTAGTCATGGTAGCAAGACAAGATTGATCGCCATTTAATGCGGCTACTGCTGCATATTGCGCAATGCTGGTAGGGTTAGATGTGCTTTGGGATTGAATTTTTTTCATGGCACCTATGATGTTTGCAGGTCCTGCAGCGTAACCAATGCGCCAGCCTGTCATAGCATAAGATTTAGAAACGCCATTAATCACTACACATCTATCATATAATTCTGGGCAGGCCATTAATATGTTAGCAAAAGGTTCTTCGCTCCACAGTGTGTGTTCATAAATATCATCGCTTGCGATAATGATATTAGGATGTTTTAACAGTACAGCACCTAATGCTTTTAATTCTGTTTTTGAATACGCAGCGCCTGTAGGGTTAGAAGGGCTGTTTAGCATCACCAAGCGTGTTTTAGGTGTAATGGCAGCTTCGAGTTGGGCGGGTGTAATTTTGAAATGCTGCTCGTCTGAGGCGTAAATAATCACGGGTGTCGCATCAACTAGTTTCACCATATCAGGATAAGAAACCCAATAAGGCGCTGGGATGATGACTTCATCGCCTGCTTCTAATAGCGCGGCAAACAAATTATAAATACTGTGTTTAGCGCCGCAGGAAACTAAAATTTGTGGGAGTGTGTATTGTAATTGATTGTCACGTGCAAATTTATCTATGACAGCTTGTTTTAAGCTTTTTATGCCGTCTACGGCGGTGTATTTGGTGTATCCATTTTCAAGTGCTTGAATAGCCGCTTTTTTAATATGATCGGGAGTATCAAAATCCGGTTCGCCTACGCTTAAACTAATAATATCTTTACCGGTGGCGATTAATTCATCTGCGCGTGCCGAGACAGCCAGTGTAGGGGAGGGCTTAATGCGTTGTACACGGCTTGCTAATTCTTTATGCATAATGGTGCTCATATTGGTGCTCACTCCAGGTCGTATTTTTTTAGAATAGGTTGCGGGGTGCGATTATAGATTATTTGTGAGTATCCATCCACTCTATCGAATTGGAGTAGGCGTTTCCGCGGCATTTTTCATGTCTGCATCTTCTTCATCTACTAAAAAAGCAGCTGCTTCTGCAGAAAAACTCAGGTCTTCTCTCGCAAAAAAATTAAAAGGAGAAAGAGGCGATTTAGGCCGCATATAGGTAGAGACTGCTCCGTCAGGCTCATGATAGGAATCTTTGAAGGCGTTTTGTAGTGTTCTGTATTCTTGATGCGGTTCTATCGTGTATTGTTGATCTGGTAGCACGGGAGCCATGTTGTCAGAAGACAAATCAGGAAAGGTTAACAAGGTTTCGTTTGGAACATTCTCAGTCTCTAACACCTCGATGGTCTCTTTAGTGACGACTGGTGCACGAGCAGGAATAGTGACTTTCTTGGGATTACCTATAATTTGGGGCAATATATGCAGTCTTTTATTATTGCTAGAGCAATATATGTATAACTGATGTATGTGGGTGGATGAGAGATTAAAGGCATTAAAACTCGCGTTTTTCAGGGCTGGGGTGCAAGTTAAGCTTTCTAGTACATGATCTAAAACTTGACCTTTTAGGACTACTTTTTGGATGGTGCGTTGCTTGCTCATAAGCAGTTCAGTTAAGGATTTAAAAAAAGCTTCAGTGGCTTTTTTTGTAAGTTTGGTATTGCCACGAATAAATAAAGTTAACTTGCTATGATTTGCGCAGCGATTGAGTTGCCTCAGTAGGTCAGCTTTATATAACTTATAAAGATCTAGAGGGTTTTCAGATTCGTCTTTTGATTTTAGCAGACTGAATACTAATGTATTGTGGATATCGCTATTCGATAGTTTGAGGTGTTTATGGTAATGATTAATGGCAGCTACGCTAGGGTTTTGGTGGAAAGGCACTAGTTTAATTCCTTAATTATTAGTAGGTTAGCTATTTATATTAGAGTGAATTCAGCACAATAGGATATTAACTTACGACCACCTATTAACGCAAAAAAATGATTAAGTTGCAATTTTGGGAAAACTAATCAAAATAGAGCCTATGTCCCAGTTATTCAAAATTCATTCAGACTTTCAGCCAGCAGGTGATCAGCCCAAGGCGATAGAAACACTAGTCACCGGTTTAAAAAATGGTTTAGCCCATCAAACTTTATTAGGGGTTACCGGCTCAGGTAAAACCTTTACTGTGGCGAATGTCATTCAAGCTGTGCAACGGCCTACGCTTATTCTCGCGCCAAATAAAACATTAGCAGCACAATTATATGGTGAGATGCAGGAGTTTTTTCCGGAAAATTCGGTTGAGTATTTCGTTTCATATTATGATTATTATCAACCAGAAGCGTATGTTCCTTCATCTGATACTTACATCGCAAAAGATGCTTCTATCAATGAACATATAGAACAAATGCGTTTGTCTGCGACCAAAGCATTATTAGAAAGACCTGATGCAATTATCGTTGCCACTGTTTCCGCCATTTATGGTTTAGGTGATCCACGCATGTATTTAAGCATGGTATTGCATTTAGTGCGCGGCGAGAAGATTGATCACAGACAACTCTTGCGGCGTTTAGCGGAATTGCAATATACGCGTAATGATGTGGATTTAGCGCGTGCAAATTATCGTGTGCGCGGTGATGTGATCGATGTGTATCCTGCAGAATCTGATAAAGATGCTGTGCGCATAGAATTATTTGAAGATGAAATTGAAAGTCTTTCTTTTTTTGATCCGCTCACAGGAGAAGTTGTACGACGTGTGCCGCGTTTAACGATTTATCCTAAAAGTCATTATGTCACGTCGCGTGAAACCATAGTGCAGGCTATTGATAAAATCAAAGCTGAGCTCAAAGAAAGATTAGTGCAGCTCAATAGTTTAAATAAATTAGTTGAAGCGCAGCGTTTAGAACAGCGCACCATGTATGATTTAGAATTGATGGTAGAGCTGGGATACTGTCAAGGTATAGAAAATTATTCTCGTTATTTATCGGGTAGAAATGCAGGTGATCCGCCGCCTACGCTTTTTGATTATTTACCTGCGAATGCATTGCTTATTGTTGATGAATCACACGTCACTATTCCTCAGTTACGCGGCATGTATAGAGGCGATCGTTCTCGCAAAGAAACATTGGTCGAATATGGATTTCGTTTGCCTTCAGCATTAGATAATAGACCTATGCGTTTTGATGAATTTGAAGAACGCGCACCGCAAACCATTTATGTCTCAGCAACACCTAGTGTTTATGAGCATGAACATTCAGGCGCGATTGCAGAACAATTAGTGCGTCCGACTGGATTGCTTGATCCATTAGTTGAGGTGCGTCCTGCGAAAACACAGGTAGATGATTTGCTTTCTGAGATACATAAATGTGTTGCTGTGAATGAGCGGGTGCTTGTTACTGTGTTAACAAAACGTCTTGCCGAAAATCTTACAGAATACTTAGAAGAGCATGGTGTGCGCGTACGTTATTTGCATTCAGACATTGATACAGTTGAGCGCGTAGAAATTATTCGTAATTTGCGTTTAGGAACATTTGATGTGTTGGTCGGTATCAATTTGTTGCGTGAAGGTTTGGATATGCCAGAAGTGTCTTTAGTCGGAATTTTAGATGCAGATAAAGAAGGTTTTTTACGCTCAGAAACATCATTAATTCAAACTATAGGCCGAGTGGCCAGACACTTTCGCGGACGAGCGATTTTATATGCGGATAGAATTACTAACTCTATGCAGCGTGCTATTTCGGAAACAGAACGCCGCCGTACTGCACAGCAAGCATATAATATAGAGCATGGCATTACGCCTGTTGGCGTCAAAAAAGCAATACGCGATATTATGGAAGGGGCTTATGCTAAACATTCTGTGCGTGGCCGCCTCTATGCGAAAATTGCAGAAGAAGATGCAGAATATCTGGCTTTAACACCTGAGAAGCTCACTCTGAAAATTGCTCAGCTAGAAAAAGAAATGTATGAGCATGCGCATAACCTCGAATTTGAAGAAGCCGCTCGCATGCGTGACTTAATTCAGCGTTTGCAGCGAGATTTGATCGAACGTTAATTCCTTGAGTTTGAAATAATATAGTGATAACGTGACGATAATACTTTATTAAGGATGATAATTAGTATGAAACTCAAGACGAAAGTTCTCCCTTATTTTCTATTTTCTATTGTCTAGTTTAGTCATAAGTAGTTCCGCATTCGCAGCTCCCCCAAGTCAGACGCATAACTACAGACATCATGCATTTTCATCACATCATTTAGCTAAATCACCTAACCATTTTGAAGTCATTGGTGCAATTGGTCCTGCAAATTTAAATGCACGGAATAGCCAATTAGGCGTGACTAGCAGTGAAACAGATAAGCTCGTACGAAGTAATACTAATAATTGGACGTCATTTGCTGGTCAGTTAGGAGTAGGTTACGTTAATTATTTTCGTAACGCACAGCAATACTCAGAGAAAACCCAATGGTTTCCATCCATAGAACCGCAAGTGAATTTTTATCCGCTAATCTCTAATACGCTTAACGGTGATGTTTGGCGTTTTAACAGCTCTGCTTTTAATGACCTTAGCTATCATATGCCTATTCGCAGTATGCGTTTAATGTTTGATGCTGCGTTAACAATTGTTTCAAAGAAGCAAAATTCTCTGTATGCAATCGCGGGTATTGGTCCTGCTTGGAGTCGTGTGAGTTATAATGATAGCGACAACGATACTGGCGTACCTTGCCCAGATCAACGCTTGAAATTAAATGCAAATACGAGTGCGCGGTTCGCTTGGGAAGTCGGCGCCGGTATAATTCATGCTGTTAATAAACGTGTTGGGATTTCTGTAGAATATTTGTATGCGGATTTAGGTAAAGTGAGCTTTTCTTCAGGAGGGAATACTGGAACTATTACTGCACCAGTTATTTCTCCATCTAAGTTTAAATTGACCGCGCAAACCGTATTCCTAGGTCTGCATGTAGCGCTAAACTAATATAGAAATAAATGGAGATGTAAGAATGTCTATTAACGTTCGAACTGGATTGCTGGTCTTAAGTTTATTGGTTCCTTTGGCATCGCAGGCGCAACAATGTATTAGTACAGGTAAATATGGACTAAGAGCTTGTGACTTTACGTTTACTGCCGTACCTGCTTTTACGAATCTTTGTATTGCTCAAATTCAGGGTGGAACTTATACTATTCGAAATAATACTCCGGTTCCAGTGAAGTTAAATTATATTCGAATTCAAAATAATGATGCATTGCCAGCGGCAGCCACATCAATTGTTGCGGCACCTACCAGCAGTTGCGTTGCAGGTAACTCTTTAGCATCAGGCGCCACTTGTAATATCTTATTAAACCTTCTGCCGCTTTCACAAGGGACTTTTAGTCGGGTACTTCAAGTCGGAATTGATACTCGTCAAGTTGAGTTAGATGGAACAAGTATTACTTCAGCAGTGTTGAACTGTACGCCAGGCGCTCCAAGTGTGCCACCTGTGCCTACACCTCCGGCTCCTACTCCAGGTCCATCAACGTTGTATCAGGCTTCTATTCTTGGTGCGTCTACAGTGACGAACACAGGGCCATCTGCAATCAATGGAGATGTGGATGTTTCGCCAGGTACGGCCATCACTGGTTTTCCACCTGGGACTATAGTTAATGGTACAACGCATGCTGCTGATGCAACAGCGGCAACTGCGCAAGCTAATGCTTTGGCTTATTACAACAGTGCTGTAGGGCAAGCTTGTCCAGGGGGGAATAATTTGACCGGCCAAGATTTGGGAGGCAAAACCTTAGCACCTGGCGTCTATTGTTTCAGTTCTAGTGCTCAGTTGACGGGAGCGTTGACACTGAGTGGTGGCCCAACAAGCTCTTATACTTTCCAGATAGGGTCTACACTGACTACGGCGTCTAACTCAAGCGTGATACTCTCTGGTGGTGTCACGAATGGTAATGTGACTTGGGCTGTGGGTAGTTCAGCGACACTTGGAACAGGTACAGCATTTCAAGGGATCATTGATGCGGTTGCTAGTATTACGTTGAATACGGGCGCATCGCTTGCAGGAAGAGCTTGGGCGCTGAATGGAGCTGTTACACTAGACAGTAATGCAGTTAACCCAAATTAATCATTGCCGTTTATGTTAAATTTAAAGGGATCTATTATGTAGGTCCCTTTTTTTATTGAAGTATATGTCTGCAGATATTGCATCTCATTATATGGAATGCTATCTTTACGCCCTTACAAAATCCTTTAGGCGCGTAGCTCAGTGGTAGAGCATCACCTTGACATGGTGGTGGTCGGTGGTTCGATCCCACTCGTGCCTACCAATCCTTTAATCCCTTGCATTTAGCAGGGGATATTTTTTTCTTTTACTTTATGGAAGAGAGTAGCTTATGTCATTCAGTACTCTGCAATCTGATCAGTCAGTTACCATTACTCTGCCTGATGGAAGTCAGCGTAAATTCGATCATCCTGTTACCGTTGCTGACATTGCAGCAAACATAGGTGCGGGTCTCGCTAAAGCCGCTTTGGCTGGAAAGGTGAATGATCGCTTGGTTGATACTTCATTTGTTGTGTCTGAGGATGCAAGAGTTTCTATCGTGACAGATAAAGATCCTGCCGCCTTAGAAGTCATACGCCATTCTGCCGCGCATTTATTAGCGCAAGCTGTTAAAGCTTTATTTCCGTCAGCACAAGTCACTATAGGCCCGGTCATTGAAAATGGTTTTTATTATGATTTTGCCTTTGGTAGACCTTTTACGCCTGAAGACTTGGTGCGCATAGAAGAAAAAATGTTGGAGCTGTCTAAAGCGGATTTGGTTGTGACACGTAATGTACTGACACGCAATGAAGCGATTGCCTTTTTCAGAGGCATAGGCGAAGAATATAAAGCGAAGATCATAGAAGACATCCCAGAGACCGATACGCTTACTACGTATCAACAAGGTGATTTTATTGATTTGTGTCGCGGCCCTCATGTACCCAGCACAGGCAAAATTAAAGCCTTCAAGCTGATGAAAGTGGCAGGTGCCTATTGGCGTGGTGATTCGAACAATGAAATGCTGCAACGCATCTACGGCACAGCCTGGACGGATAAAAAGTCTTTAGACGAATATGTCACTAATTTAGAAGAAGCTGAAAAGCGTGACCATCGCTTTATTGGAAAAAACTTAGATCTATTTCATATGCAAGAAGAAGCGCCAGGCATGGTGTTTTGGCATCCTAATGGTTGGGCTATTTATCAAGAAATTAAAAAGTACATAGGCGAACGCATTGCTGAATATGGGTATCAAGAAGTCGCAACCCCACAGCTTGTCGATGCAACGCTTTGGAAAAAGTCAGGCCACTGGGATATGTTTCATGAAAACATGTTTACCGTTGATGCTGACAGCGACCGTTGTTATGTAGTCAAGCCTATGAACTGTCCTTGCCATGTGCAAATTTTTAAGCAGGGCTTGAAGAGTTACAGAGATTTACCCGTTCGTTTAGCAGAATTTGGTTGTGTACATCGTAATGAACCTTCTGGCACGGTGCAGGGGTTGATGCGGGTTCGTCAGTTTGTGCAAGACGATGCGCACATTTTTTGTACTGAAGATCAAGTGCAAGAAGAGGCTACACATTTTATTCGGCAGTTGCTGGAGATTTATCGAGACTTTGGTTTTACAGACGTGATTGTTAAGCTTTCTACACGTCCTGAAAAGCGTGTGGGCACCGATGAGCTTTGGGATAAGTCTGAGCGTGCATTGGGTGAGGCTTTACGCAATGCTGGCCTGGCTTATGAGATCTTTCCGGGCGAGGGTGCGTTTTACGGTCCAAAAATTGAATTTTCATTAAAGGACTGCTTAAATCGGGTTTGGCAATGTGGTACTCTGCAGCTGGATTATTCTCAGCCAGCACGGTTAGATGCGTATTATATAGCCGAAGACAGCACTAAAAAGGTGCCAGTCATGTTGCATCGTGCTATCTTAGGCTCCTTAGAGCGATTTATTGGTGTTCTTTTAGAACACTATGCGGGTAAGTTGCCACTCTGGTTAGCTCCTACGCAGGCGGTAATCATGAATATTACCGACCGCCAAGCCAAATATTGTGAAGAAATTGCTAATTTATTCAAAAAACATGGCATTCGAGTGAAATCGGACTTGAGAAATGAGAAGATCGGCTTTAAAATCCGCGAACATACTTTACAGCATGCTCCCTACCTATTGGTTGTCGGGGATCGTGAAGTGGATATGCGCGCAGTTTCGGTTCGAACCCAGCAAGGGCAAGATCTTGGTAACATGCCTATACAGGAATGTATAGATTTCATGAAGAGTGAAATTGCACGCCGAAGCCGTACAAACTAGGAGGAAGACCAGATTAGCGCAGAAAAGAAACCTCGGGTTAATGATGAGATTACGGTCTCTGAAGTCCGATTGATTGATGCTGAAGGCAATCAACTAGGTGTTGTGCCTACTCGCCAAGCGAGACAAATTGCTGAAGAATCAGCTCTAGACTTGGTAGAGTTATCACCTGATGCTAAGCCGCCGGTTTGCCGCATTATGGATTTTGGCAAGTTTCGATTCCAGCAAAGCAAGCGTAAAGCAGCTGCGAAGAAGAAACAAAAACAGGTACATATTAAAGAAATTAAGATTCGTCCAGCAACTGAAGAAGGCGATTATCAAGTTAAACTTCGTAATCTTATTCGTTTCTTGGAAGAAGGGGATAAAGCCAAAGTGACCTTGCGTTTTCGTGGTCGCGAAATGGCTCATCCTGAATTGGGTATGCAGTTACTTGAGCGCATCCAGGTTGATTTAACAGAATATGGCGTTTTAGAGCAGCGTCCTAAGTTTGAAGGCCGCCAAATGGTGATGGTGATAGGGCCTAAAAAACAAAAATAGTGAGTTATCTTCTTTTGAGATAACCCTAAGTTGAATGAAAAATGTAAATTGGAGTTAATGAAATGCCTAAGTTAAAAACTAACCGTGGTGCGGCTAAAAGATTCAGAGCTACCAAAAATGGTTTAAAATGCCGATCTGCAAAGCGTCGCCATATGTTAACCAGCAGAACTACAAAGAATAAGCGTCAATTACGTGGCGTGTCTGCAGTAGCGAAAGTTGATTGCCCATCTATTAATCAGATGCTGCCATATTTGAAGTGAGGAAGTAGAAAATGTCGAGAGTTAAAAGGGGCGTAACTGCCCGTGCTAGACACAAAAAAGTTTTAGCTAAAGCAAAAGGTTATTATGGTGCGCGTAGTCGTGTGTTCCGCGTCGCTAACCAAGCCGTTATCAAAGCAGCTCAATACGCTTATCGTGACCGTCGTCAGAAGAAGCGTACTTTCAGAGCACTTTGGATAGTTCGTATTAATGCTGCTGCACGTGAATGTGGCATGTCTTACAGCGTCTTTATGTCTGCTTTAAGAAAGTTATCCATACAAGTTGATCGTAAAGTATTAGCAGACATTGCTGTACACGATAAAGCAGCTTTCGCAGCCCTAGCAGAACAAGCTAAAGCTCACATCGCTGCATAACATAAAAGTAATTTTATTAGAATAGGGGGTTTTAATCCCCTATTTTTTTGGACGTAATTCATGAAAGAGTTAGATGAATTATTACAGCAAGCTCAAGCCAGTATTACGCAAGCGGCTGACCTAAAAAGTTTAGATGCTGTTCGGGTCTTGTATTTAGGTAAAAAGGGTTTACTGACGGAGTCGCTTAAAAATCTAGGGCAATTGCCTCCGGAAGAGCGTCCTCTCGCAGGGCAAAAAGTTAACGCCATCAAAGTGACAATCCAAGAGTTAATCGATCAAAAAAATAATGTGCTGAAAGAAGCAGATGTGGCTAATCAATTGGCTTCTGAATCCATTGATGTCACATTGCCAGGACGCAGAGAGCACTTTGGCGCGTTGCATCCGATCACTAAAACACGGCAACGCTTAGAGGCTTTATTCACGCAAATGGGCTTTACTACGGTTGATGGTCCTGAGATAGAAGACGATCATCATAATTTTACCGCCTTAAACGTGCCAGCCTTGCATCCTGCGCGCGCTATGCAAGATACTTTTTATTTTGGTGATGGCAGCTTATTGCGTACCCAAATGTCACCCGTGCAGATTCGTGTGATGGAGCAGACTAAGCCTCCTTTCAGAATTATTGCTATGGGCAGAGTATATAGACGCGATTTTGACCTGACTCATACGCCCATGTTCCATCAGATGGAAGGGTTGATGATAGATGAAAACGTGAGCTTCTCAGACCTCAAAGGTATCTTGATTAACTTCTTGCAAGCATTTTTCGAAGCGCCTGTGCCTATTCGTTTTAGACCTTCTTATTTTCCATTTACTGAGCCTTCTGCCGAAGTCGATATAGGCTGTTTAAGCTGTGAAAGCAAAGGGTGCCGTATATGTAAGAATACGGGTTGGCTGGAAGTGCTAGGGTGCGGAATGGTGCATCCTAATGTATTTAACGCTGTAGGAATCGACAGTGAAAAATATACAGGCTGGGCATTTGGAATAGGAATAGACAGACTGACTATGCTGCGTTATGGCATCACGGATTTGCGTTCATTATTTGAAAATGATTTGCGGTTTTTGCGACAGTTTTAAGGGGCAGTAGGTCATGAAGTTAAGTGAATCTTGGTTACGCCAGTGGGTTAATCCTAATTTAACGCAAACAGAGTTGTGCGACACTTTGGCGATGGCAGGGTTAGAAGTGGATGGTCTTACCCCGGCAGCAGAACTTTTTTCTGGTGTAGTCATAGGACAAGTTAAAACAATCAATAAGCATCCAGATGCAGAACGATTACAGATTTGCGAAGTGGATGTAGGTGCTTCTGCACCCGTCACTATTGTTTGCGGTGCTAAGAACGTTAAAACAGGAATGAAAGTTCCCGTAGCATTACCAAAAAGCCGTTTACCGAATAACATCACTATAGAAGCCAGCAAAGTTCGTGGAGTTCAATCTAACGGCATGCTTTGTTCGTCTGCAGAATTGGGTTTGCCCAGTGACGCAGAAGGTTTATATGAATTTTTAGCAGATGCGCCTATAGGAAATGATGTTTGGGATTATTTACAA
Organism: Gammaproteobacteria bacterium; assembly: GCA_031291255.1. Classification (GTDB taxonomy): domain Bacteria; phylum Pseudomonadota; class Gammaproteobacteria; order DSM-16500; family DSM-16500; genus UBA5158. The sequence continues at coordinate 16,762 of JARLJN010000181.1, read as the reverse complement.
TTAGACGATACTGTTTTTGATATCGCTATCACGCCTAATCGCGGAGATTGTTTAAGTGTATTAGGAATGGCATCAGAAATTGCAGCACTCACGGACAATGTTTTAACTATCCCCACGTTTTCTTCTGTTTCTGCTGTAGATAATGAAATTTTACCTATCGTTGTTGATGCTGAAGAAGAATGTCCATCTTATGTGGGCAGAATTATTCGTGCTGTTAATGTAAAGGCAGCCACTCCAGTCTGGTTGAGTGAGTGTTTGCGCCGCAGTGGAATACGTTCTATTAATCCCGTTGTGGATGTAATGAATTACGTCATGCTGGAATTAGGCCAACCTATGCATGCGTTTAATCTTTCGAGCATCACTGGGGGTGTAGAAGTTCGTTTTGCTAAACAAAATGAAATGATTACCTTGCTGAATGATAGAGAAGTGCAACTAGACCCAAAAATTTTAGTGATTGCAGATCAAGCTAAACCACTAGCCATTGCTGGAGTGATGGGAGGTTTAGATTCAAGTGTTAATCAAGATACGACGGATGTATTTTTAGAAAGCGCTTACTTCAAACCAACTACAGTCGCTTATTCTTGTCGTCATTATAATCTCGCTTCAGATTCTGCTTATCGTTTTGAGCGTGGTGTAGATCCTATGCTAGGACGTATAGCTATAGATCGTGCCTCTCAATTATTAATGGACATAGTGGGTGGTAAGCCCGGTTCTGTGATAGAAAAAATAAGTTCACGTTTTTTACCTCAGCCTCTCGTTATTGAGTTGCGTGCAGCAAGACTGCAGAAAATATTAGGTTGCACTATTCTAGACGCGGATGTTGAAAATAGTTTGCAAAGTTTGGGTTTGAAATGTGAAAGCAAGGCGGGGGGGTGGTTAGTGACCGTTCCTGCTCGTCGTTCAGATATCACCTTAGAAATTGATTTAATCGAAGAAGTGGTTCGTCTTTACGGGTATAACAATTTACCCATTACTCACCAAACAGGCATGTTGCAAATCAATCCTGATTTGGAATGTAAAACACCTTTAAATCGAATTCGAATTGCCATGTGTGATCAAGGCTATCAAGAGGTGGTCTCATACAGTTTTGTCGAGAAAAAATTACAAACCTTATTAAATCCTGAGCAACCTACAAAAGAATTAGTGAATCCTATTACTGCAGATATGTCAGTGATGCGCACGAATTTATGGCCAGGATTAATCAACGTCCTTTTATATAATCAAAATCGTCAGCAAAACCGCGTTCAGATTTTTGAAACAGGCTTGCGCTTTGTGTCTCAGGACAACGCCTTGTTACAGGAAGCTGTGTTAAGTGGGTTAGTTTGTGGATCAGTATACAAAGAGCAATGGGGTATGCCATCACGCCCATTTGATTTCTTTGATGTGAAAGGTGATTTACAAAACCTATTGAGCTTAACAGGTAATGAAGGCAATTTTCTGTTTAAACCCGCTAAGCATGCTGCTTTGCACCCGGGACAAACAGCAAATATTTATTTGGGTGATCACTGTATAGGGATAGTTGGGGCTCTGCATCCTTCTATTATTCAATCCTTAAAAATTGACAATAAGGTATTTGTTTTTGAAATATCTCTGGATGTTTTTGAGGCAGGATTGATTCCTAAGTGCAATAGCTTGTCAAAATTTCCAGAGATAAGACGAGATATTGCAATTTTAATTAACGAGTCTGTACCATTTCATCTGATTCAGGATACAATAAGAAATACTGCTGGAGAGTGGCTTAACCAGGTTGATATATTTGATGTTTATCAAGGAAAAGGTGTTCCGGCAGGACAAAAAAGTATAGCCTTAGCCTTGACCTTGCAACATTCTTCACGCACTCTAGTGGATGAAGAAGTTGTGAGTCTTATGGATCGCGTAATAGTTGCATTAAAGGAAACATTCAACGCTGAATTAAGAGGCTAACCAAATGGCACTGACAAAAGCAGATATTTCCGAGCGTCTATTTCAAGAAATAGGGTTAACAAAGCGAGAATCAAAAGAGATGGTGGAATTATTTTTCCGTCAACTCAGCAAAGCTCTAGAAAATGCTCAGCAAGTAAAGCTTTCCGGCTTTGGCAATTTTGAATTACATGACAAGAACGAGCGTCCAGGAAGAAATCCTAAAACGGGTGAAGAAATTCCTGTTTCTGCTCGACGAGTTGTCACATTCCGTAGTGGTCAAAAATTAAGGGCACGTGTTGAAAAGTATGCAGGGAATGAAGCACACAACAACAAACTTGATGAAGAATAGCGGCGAGAGTGACGATCAACAGTCGTTACCGCCTATTCCAGATAAGCGATATTTTACTATTAGCGAAGCTGCTAAGCTTTGCTCGGTAAAACCGCATGTATTGCGTTATTGGGAACAAGAATTTCTGCAATTAAAACCCTCTAAGCGTCGCGGTAATCGTCGTTATTACCAATATAAAGATGTTCTAATGATTAGACAAATCCGTACTTTATTGTATGAGAATGGATTTACTATTGAAGGGGCAAAAGCGCAATTAACTCACAACTCAGCTTCAGTCAGTCAGACTGTTCATACTGATGCGGTAGTACAGAAAGTTATAGCTGATCTTGAGAATGTCCTCCAACGTTTGAAAGAAACCGAGTATTTGTAATTTAAACCTTTAAAAATGTAATTATAGATTGGCGCTGAGTAAAGCCCAATGTGAATACCGTTGGGCTTTACTTTGTTGAGTGTGGTAATTATCGGGGCGTGGCGCAGCTTGGTAGCGCACTTGTCTGGGGGGCAAGTGGTCGCCGGTTCAAATCCGGCCGTCCCGACCAAGAAAGTTATTTTGAATATCAAAAGTTCCCGCAAAAGAGGGTTAATATATTTTGAAGCACGACTTGATACCATGGATGGCATCTTTAAGCACATGGATGTGCTGTATGGAGTGCGGAAACAATATATTAACCCTCGTGAGTGGGAACTCTTGTTTGAACAAAAGGATTACTCTCGTAAATCATCAACGAGTATCCATTTCATATTGAGCAAAATGAAAAAGGAATGGTTGAACGTGGAAAAGATTTGGTTGAAGAATTACCCTAAAGGTGTGGCAGCAGAAATTAATCCTGATGCATACCAATCTGTAACAGAAATATTTGAAGAAGCTTGCCAGAAATATGCGGATTTACCCTCTTTTTATAATTTAGGCGTTACTCTAACTTTTAAACAATTAAATTTATATGCTCGTGCATTTGCAGCTTATCTCCAGCAAGATTTAAAATTAAGAAAAGGTGATCGTGTTGCAATAATGCTGCCAAATTTATTGCAATATCCCGTTGCTTTATTTGGAATTTTGAAAGCAGGTTTAATTGTTGTAAACGTGAATCCACTTTACACCGCGACTGAATTGAAAAATCAAATCAATGATTCTGGCGCTGAAACTATTATTGTCTTAGATAATTTTGCGCATACTGTTCAAGAAGTTTTGCAAGAAACACAATTGAAAAATGTGATAGTCACCAGCATAGGCGATATGCTTCCTTTTTATAAAGCAATAGCGATTAGTTTTGTTTTGAAATATATAAGAAGAAAGATTCCTGCTTGGTCTATTCCTAATGCATTGCAATTTAAAAAAATAGTAAAGAGAGGAAAAAAACTAAAATTTCAGCCTGTTCTTATTGCAAATGATGATATTGCTTTTCTGCAATACACAGGTGGAACGACAGGTGTTGCTAAAGGTGCAATACTTACGCATAGAAATATCGTTGCGAATGTTTTGCAAGCGGAAGCCTGGTTTAAGCCTTTATTTACGCCAGGAAAAGAAATCATCATCACAGCATTACCGCTCTATCATATTTTTTCATTGACCGCTAATTGCTTATTTATTATGAAAACTGGCGGCTTAAATATTTTAATAACAAATGCACGTGACATTAAACAAGTCATTAGTGAAATGTCTAAATTTAAATTCACAGCGATCACGGGTGTAAATACATTATTTAGTGCCTTACTGAAAAATCCAAATTTTTCTAAACTCGATTTTAGCGCGTTAAAACTTTCATTAGGCGGCGGGATGGCAGTCGTCCGTGCGGTCGCTGAGAAGTGGCACGTAGTGACAGGATGTCCTTTATTAGAGGCCTATGGCTTAACTGAAACGTCTCCTTGCGTGTCAATTAATCCCGTCGACTTAACAGAATATAATGGTTATGTAGGACTGCCTGTCTCATCTACAGATGTGTGTGTTCTTGATGACTCAGGTAAAGAATTACCTTGTACCGAATCAGGTGAGTTAGCGATTAAAGGTCCTCAAGTCATGCGAGGATATTGGCAAAATCCATTAGAGACACAAAAAGTTTTTACACCAGAAGGTTGGTTGTTGACGGGTGACATTGTTCTGATTAATGAGCATGGCTACTTATGTGTTTTAGAACGTAAGAAAGATATGATTCTGGTCTCTGGGTTTAATGTCTATCCTAAAGAGATTGAAGATGTCTTGATGAGCATGCCGGGTATCATAGAAGCCGCTGTTATTGCTACGCCAGATGAAAATTCTGGAGAAGTGCCAAAAGCGTTTATTGTAAAAGGTAATGAAAAGCTCACTCCAGAAGAAATAACCGCCTATTGCCGCACTAAGCTCACCGGATATAAGGTTCCTAAGCATTTTGTATTTTGTGATGAATTACCTAAGTCGAATGTAGGTAAAGTGCTTAGAAGGGCATTAAAGTAAGTTAAATGGTGGATTACGAGATGAAAAGCAATCTCTAATCCACCCTACGACGCTCATTATCCTCAGAGGCACCTTTTTCGCCTCGTAATCCACGATCCCACACTATCAATTTATGCAATTGATTGCAGGGAATGGTATACTGCGCCTCCATTAAAATTATTGATATTCCTTATTTATGACCAGCAGTCAATTGAACCTATTTGCCACCACTCCCAAAGGCCTAGAGTTATTATTAGCAGATGAATTGCGCAGCTTAGGTGCGACGCATGCGGCTGAGAAATTGGCGGGCGCCGAGTTTACTGGTGATCTGGCTACCGCATATAAAGCTTGTATGTGGTCTAGACTGGCTAACCGAATTTTACTGCGTTTGGCCCGTGTGCCGGCTAATACACCAGAAGAGTTATACGCAGGTGTGCAGACCATACAGTGGGATGAGCACATAGATCCAAGTAAAACATTGGCTGTCAATTTCGTCACGTCACAATCTAAAATGACACATACTCTATTCGGTGCGCAGAAAGTTAAAGATGCCATTGTTGATCAATTACGAGAAAAATATGGCGTAAGGCCCAATGTCGCGCGCGCACAGCCTGATATCAGTATTAATGTTTATCTCTATCGAGATTTAGCTACCATCAGTTTAGATTTGTCAGGTGATAGTTTGCATAAAAGAAACTATCGCTTAGAAGGTGGAGCAGCACCGTTAAAAGAAAATTTAGCAGCCGCAATTTTATTACGTGCAAAATGGCCTGCAATTGCAAAAGAGGGCGGTTCTTTAGTTGATCCTATGTGTGGTTCAGGCACATTATTGATAGAAGGCGCACTCATGGCAGGAGATATTGCGCCTGGATTAATGCGAGATTATTTTGGATTTTTAGGTTGGAAAAAACATCAACCTAAGATTTGGGAAAAAATAGTTAAAGATGCAAAACAAAGACACGATGTAGGCATTGAAAATATACCGACTATCATAGGTTATGATGCAGATTCAAATGCTATAAAAATAGCATTTGATAATATTGAACGCGCAGGGTTGCGCGGCAAAGTGCATGTAGAAAAGCATGAGCTTTCCACTTTCAAAAAATTACCTTCTATGCAGACTGGTCTTCTTATTGTGAATCCGCCTTATGGAGAACGTTTGGGTGAAGAAGATGATTTACGCAGTTTATATACGTGTTTAGGTGATAAATTTAAGCAAGAACTCAGCGGCTGGCAAGCAGCAGTATTTACTGGAAATCCAGACCTAGGCAAGCAAATGGGTATACGTGCTAAAAAATATTATCCTTTGTTTAATGGTGTGATTCCTTGTCAATTATTATTATTTGATATTGCACCCGAAAAATTTATAGATCGCACACCAGCCACTCAAAATGAACGTAGAGTAGAAGCTGCGAAAACACAGCTTGTTATTTCTGATGCAGTGCAAATGTTTTCGAATCGTATTCGTAAAAACATGAAGAAACTTAAACGTTGGGCTGAAAAAGAAAATATTTCATGTTACCGAATTTACGATAAAGATTTGCCAGAATATGCTTTTGCAATTGATATCTATGAACAATATGTTTATGTCCAAGAATATCGTGCGCCTAAAGTAATAGATAAAGAAAAGGTGATGCAGCGTCAGCAAGAAGTGTTGGCGGTGTTGCCAGAAGTTTTAAATATGCCTGCAACAAATTTATTTTTTCATGCTTATTCTCGACGCGAAAAATTATATGAGAATAATATTCCTGTGCAATTCGAACATTTTTATGTTGTGAATGAGCAAGATAAAAAGTTTCTGGTTAATTTATCAAATAACAAAATAGAGATAGGATTACCTTTGCAAGAACGTAATCTGCGTATATTGCTGCAAGGCTTATCAACCAAGTCACATTTTTTAAATATCTTTGCAAGCGATGGCGCAGCGACAGTGTGTGCTGCAGCAGGCGGCTGTTTGTCGAGTAAAACAGTAGTAGAATGCGAAAGTGAGTCCAGCTGGGTACGAAGAAATTTAGCATTAAATGCTATTTCAGGCAGTAAGCATGAAGTGATTATTTCGGATATGTTTCTTTGGTTGGAACGTGAAAAATCTCGATATAATTTAATTTTTGCAGAACTGCCCGAATTAGAAAATTCTGAATTAGTGATGTATCAAATATTAAAATTATTACAGACGGACGGCATTTTATTATTAACCACACACGATAAATATTTTACCTTAGACCCGCTCGCATTTCCTGATTTCAAAATCGAAGAAATAACTCAACAAATGATGCCGGAAGATTTTACGCGAGCATCTAAAATGCAACGTTGTTGGAAAATTTATTAAAGAGAAAAGTCACGCATGAAAATTTCAGATATTAAAAAAGAAATTGATGATCATTATAATTTTTTTGATACGAAATTGATTCGTATAGCAGGTTTCCCCATTGGTGGTTGGATAGCGCGAGCTTTTGAGTTTATAACAAATGGTTATCCTAACATTAGAGAACTTGAAAAATTTTATTTAGGTTTGCAACATGTTGAAGATGATAGAGAGCTAACAAATATAGAGTTGTTTTCATTGGTTGATGTGCTTTTTATGAGGAATGATTTTTACTTCGATCATCTATGCTCTTTATTGAATAACGAGAAAATTGCAGTGCTGCGATTTTTAAATTCAGTAAAACAATTTAATCTAGAAAATTTTGATACTGTCATGCAACATACAGATACTCGCGCATTGTGTTGTACTGTCAGTGTATTAATGACGGAAGGCAATTCAATTCCCCAAAAATTGTATATGCGTATTATTAGGCATGCTCAATCAGAAGCGGCAGCTTTAGCTTTACGATTTTTGTTTAAATATGCCATTAAAAAAGTATTGCAACCACAGATAGATTTTATATTAGGTGAAGACCCAAGTTCCGCTCAAGAAATTTTGCGCTACTTATCAGGATATCATCTTGATAATGAGAAGAACCTTAGCTTAATTAATCAATATGCTTTGAAGGCCATTAGCAAAGCATTTTCATATATTAGAGCGAGCGATCTTACTCTGACCAAAGACTGCTTTATGCAAATTGTATTAGATGATGATCCTTGCGCAGCAGCAGAAAACATACTTGCTCAAAATATTATTAATCTTTCTACAGAGATACCTCGTACACCTGCCAATTCACCCGTTTCTGCCAGCCAAGCCGGATTTTTTTCAACTGATAATGCCCCGGTTGAGCAGGCTAAGCTTGAGCAAAGATTGCCAGAAATCGCCCAGTTGCGAGCATAATGAAAGCCGATTTTATGTCTGTTTCTAGTATTGAATTCATGGTATAATTTCGCGGTTTTAGAGCGCTATTTAGTGAGCCTATTTGGCACGTTACTTATTATTTTCACCCTAAGCATGAGTTGAAAGGACCTATGGATACTCCAATTGCCAGAGATATACAAAAAGTCAGCCTAGAGGCTGAATTAAAGCAATCTTACCTAGATTACGCTATGAGTGTTATTGTTGGCCGCGCATTGCCTGATGTTCGTGACGGTCTGAAGCCCGTTCATAGACGTGTGTTATTCGCTATGCATGAACTGGGTAATGATTGGAACAAACCGCATAAGAAATCAGCGCGTGTAGTCGGTGATGTTATCGGTAAATACCATCCTCATGGTGATACGGCTGTTTACGATACGATAGTTAGAATGGCGCAGCCTTTTTCCTTGCGTTATTTGTTGGTAGATGGGCAGGGGAACTTCGGTTCTGTAGACGGTGATGCCGCAGCGGCCATGCGATATACAGAAATACGTATGACACGTTTAGCGCATGCGCTATTGGCGGATTTAGAAAAAGAAACTGTCGATTTTGCCCCTAACTATGACGAATCAGAAATGATTCCTGTTGTGTTACCGACCCAAGTGCCTAATTTGCTAGTCAATGGCTCATCCGGTATTGCAGTAGGTATGGCGACAAATATTCCTCCTCATAATCTCACTGAGGTGATCAATGCGTGTATTGGCACCATTGATAATCCGGATATTACGATACAAGAAATAATGAATTTTATTCCAGGCCCTGATTTTCCTACGGCTGGGATTATTTATGGTAAAGGCGGCATAGTCGAAGCGTATCGCACAGGCCGCGGCCGTATAGGTGTGCGTGCTAAAACCAATATAGAAAGCGATGAACGTTCTAACAAAGAAAAAATCATCGTGACTGAATTACCTTATCAAGTGAACAAAGCACGTTTAATAGAGCGTATTGCTGAGCTCGTTAAAGAAAAGAAATTAGAAGGTATTACAGCGCTGCGTGATGAGTCTGATAAACAAGGCATGCGCATAGTGATAGAGTTACGCCGCGGTGAAAATTCAGAAGTCGTGTTAAATAATTTATTTGTGCAAACTCAATTACAAACTGTTTACGGCATTAATATCGTTGCATTAGTCGATAACCAACCAAAAATACTTAACATTAAGCAGTTAATTGATGCCTTTCTTCGTCACAGACAAGAAGTTATCACACGTCGTACTGTGTTTGATTTACGTAAAGCAAAAGAACGCGCTCACATATTAGAAGGCTTAGCGATTGCATTAGCCAATATTGATGAAATGATAGTATTGATCAAACAAGCAAAAGATACAGCTGAAGCGAGAGTGCAATTAATGCAGCGTGCTTGGCATCCAGCAAAAGTCATTGAAATTTTGACCCGCACGGATGATGCGAATGCTTTGATCACTCTTGAAGAAAGATATGGTTTGGGTCCAGATGGTTATCATCTTTCTCCGGAACAAGCGCAATCTATTTTAGAAATGCGTTTACATCGTTTAACGGGTTTAGAGCAAGATAAAATTGTTGCAGAACATAACGAGTTAAAAGCGTTAATCATTAACTTAACCGAAATTATTTCTAATCCATTACGTTTGATGCAAGTCATGCGTGAAGAATTAGAAGCGATTAAAGTGCAGTTTGGTGATGCAAGACGTACTGAAATTATCGAAAGTGAAGGTGATTTTTCTCTTGAAGATCTCTTGCCAGAAGAAGATGTGGTTGTCACGATTTCGCATGAAGGTTATGCAAAAATTCAACCTATCGCAACGTATCAAGCTCAACATAGAGGCGGTAAAGGTAAATCTTCCAGTAACATTAAAGAAGAAGATTTTATCGAACACTTACTCGTAGCAAACACGCATGACACTATCTTATGTTTCTCTGATCGTGGAAAAGTGTATTGGTTGAAGGTATATCAATTGCCTCAAGCAAGTCGTATTGCTCGCGGCAAACCGATTATCAATTTATTACCTTTACAAGAAGGTGAGCGCATTACTGCTATATTGCCTGTTCGTGAATATACTGCAACTCAGTATGTCTTTATGGCAACTGCACAAGGAACGGTAAAAAAAGTTTCTTTAACTGAATTTTCGCGTCCACGTTCCTCAGGCATTATTGCATTAGAGTTAACAGAGAATGATAGGTTAGTTGGTGTGGCGGTAACTGATGGTCATCATGAAGTGATGTTGTTTACCAATGCCGGTAAAGTGATACGCTTTGCAGAAGATGCAGTTCGTCACATGGGTAGAACGGCTAGAGGTGTTAGAGGCGTTAAACTGCAAGAAGGACAACGTGTGATTTCCTTAGTTGTCGTTTCTTCTGAAGGCGATATCTTGACTGCGACAGAAAAAGGTTACGGCAAGCGTACGTCTATAGAAGAATATCGATCGACTGGCAGAGGCGGTCAAGGTGTTATTGCGATACAAGTTAACGAACGTAATGGTCAGGTGATAGGTGCTATTCAAGCTAACACTGAAGATGAAGTGATGTTAATCAGTAATAAAGGGACATTAGTGCGCGTGCCCGTTTCTGAAATTTCGTCTATAGGCCGAAACACACAAGGCGTACGTTTAATTAATTTAACCAATGATGAGTTGTTAGTCAGTTTAGAGCGTGTAGCAACGCTGCAAGAGGACAGTGTGGATGACGCGTAAAAATCCAGTAATTACGATAGATGGTGCAAGTGGAACAGGTAAAGGTGTGGTTGGCCATATAGTCGCAAAGCAATTGGGATGGCATATTTTAGACAGCGGCGTGCTTTATCGCGCGCTTGCTTTAGCGGCTCAAAAGCATGATGTTTCTCTGGAAAATGAGCCGGCGTTACAGGTCTTGGCGGAACATTTAGACATTCAATTTAAAGCGTCAGAAACAGGTGACGCGACCGTTATTTTGTTAGAGGGTCAGGATGTGACGCATGATATACGTACTGAAAAAGTGGGTAACGCCGCTTCAAAAGTGGGTGCTCTACCTGCTGTGCGTCTAGCATTATTAAGCCGCCAAAGAGCTTTCCAAGAACCACCCGGACTTGTGACTGATGGTAGAGATATGGGTACAGTCGTGTTTCCAAATGCGGATTTAAAAATCTTTTTAACCGCGAGTGCAGATGAAAGAGCACGCAGGCGTTTTAGTCAGTTGAAGGAAAAAGGCATTGATGTTAATCTAAGCGACCTTGTAAAAGAGCTGAGTGAGCGCGACAAGCGAGATCAAGAACGTGCGGTGGCGCCATTGAAGCCAGCAACAGATGCGGTATGTATAGATACAGACAAGTTGAACATACAGCAAGTTGTTGAATATATTATAAAAGAGTATAAAAAAGTATTTTCGATTGCACAGCAATAACGTGTAATCGTCTAAGGATCCAGTGAGATTTTTCTAGAGTTTTCTCGTGACTATCTCGTGGTAAATAGCCAATGTTGGCTGACTGTGTATAGATACCTAATGGTAGGTATTTATATTTTTTATTAACATTTAACTAAAGTATAAAGATTATTTTTAATAATCTGGGAAAATAAAATTATGTCTATGGGCGAAAGCTTTGCGCAGTTATTTGAAGAAAGTTTAAACATTAGTCCTATGGTTCCTGGCGCGATTATTACCGGAACTGTAACCCGAATCGAGTCTGACTATGTTGTTGTCAGCGCTGGTTTGAAATCTGAATCTATTATTCCTATTGAGCAATTTTATAGTGAACGCGGCGAGCTAGAAGTCGTTGTTGGCGATGAAGTAAAAGTTGCATTGGATTCCGTAGAAGATGGTTTTGGAACCACTCGTTTATCGCGTGAACGCGCAAAACGTTTAGAGTCCTGGATTACTTTAGAAGAAGCTTACAATAAAAAAGAAACCGTACGCGGCGTTATTCAAGGTCGTGTTAAAGGTGGTTTCACAGTTGAAATCAATAAAATTCGTGCATTCTTGCCAGGTTCCTTGGTTGATGTAAAACCAGTACGTGATCCTGAGTCATTAGAAGGCAAAGAGTTCGATTTTAAAGTCATTAAAATTGATGCAAAACGTAATAATATCGTTGTTTCCCGTCGTTTAGTGATGGAAGCTGAAAACAGCGTAGAACGTGAAGCTTTACTTGAAAACCTACATGAAGGTGATGAAGTTAAAGGTATCGTTAAAAACTTAACCGATTACGGCGCATTCATAGATTTGGGCGGTATAGATGGCTTGTTACACATTACCGACATGTCATGGAAACGTATCAAGCATCCTAGCGAAATTCTCACCATAGGCGATGAAATCAAAGTTAAGATCCTGAAATTTGATCGTAACAATGCTCGCGTATCCTTAGGCCTCAAGCAATTGGGCGAAGATCCATGGGCTGACATTAGCCATCGTTATCCTATAGGCAAGCGTTTAACCGGCAAAGTGACCAACATCACTGATTATGGTTGTTTTGTTGAGATTGAAGAAGGCATTGAAGGTTTAGTTCACGTTTCAGAAATGGATTGGACTAACAAAAACATTAATCCTAATAAAGTAATTCACCTAGGCCAAGAAGTTGAAGTGATAGTACTTGATATAGACAGCGATCGTCGTCGTATCTCCTTAGGCTTAAAACAATGCACACCTAACCCATGGGAAGAGTTTGCTACCCATCATCAAAAAGGCGATAAGATCTCCGGCAAAATCAAATCCATTACCGATTTCGGTATCTTTATTGGATTGGATGGCGGCATAGATGGTCTTATACACTTGTCCGATGTTTCTTGGAACGAAGCCACTGCTGAAGAAGCTGTACGTAAATTCCAAAAAGGCGATGAGTTAGATACCGTTATTTTGGCGATAGACGCAGAACGTGAGCGTATTTCTCTAGGATTAAAACAGCTTGCAGATGATCCAGTACTTCACTACCTGAATGAAAATGAAAAAGGCAGCACAGTTACTGGTAAAGTCACAGAAGTTGATGCGAAAGGCGCTGTTATTGAATTAGCAGAAAATGTGTTTGGATCTTTAAGAGCAGCTGAAATTGCTGTAGAAAAAGTTGAAGATGCGCGCACACGCTTAAATGTAGGTGATATGATTGAAGCGAAAATCACTGGTACGGATCGCAAGACCCACACCATTTCGTTATCCATCAAGTCAAAAGATGCTCCAGCTAAGAAAACCAAAGCTGCTGCAACGACTGCTGCATCAAAGAAAAAAGAAAAATCAGCTGACGCTCCTTTGAAGACCACCCTAGGTGATTTATTCAAAGATAAAATGAATAACTCAGATGAGAAGTAAAAAAATCTAGCCTGTTTTTTAGGGCTATGGTTTTAACCAAACGGTACTGGTCAGAAATGGCTGGTACCGTTTTTTTTTAATATGGATTAGAATAGCCTCTAGATCTTTTAGCTTGAATTTTAAAGGAGTACAAGCGTGCGCGTTATTAGCTATATTTTATTGTTAGCTGTGATCATTTTAGGCATGAGCTTTGCTATGTTAAATTCAGGGGCAGTTGTTATAAATTATTATTTAGGCCATAGAAGTTTTCCTTTATCTTTGGTGTTAGTGATGACTTTTTCAGGTGGGGCATTATTAGGAATTTTGATAGGGACTTGGTTAGTTTTAAAAATGAAAGTTAAAAACTATCGTTTACGCCAACGTTTAAAATTCGCTGAAAAAGAAATAGAAAATTTACGTGCCATTCCTTTACAGGATGCTCATTAATGGATTTAGAGTGGATACTATTAATTTTTGTTGCGCTAATCTGTGCATGGTTTTTAGGTTATCGTGCGCGTTCAGATAAGTTTGCAACTCAAAAAATGAATTTGCCACGCGATTATTTGGTGGGTTTAAATTATTTATTAAATGAAGAACCCGATAAAGCCGTTGATATTTTTATTAAGATGTTGGAAGTTGACAGCGGCACAGTTGAAACACATTTGGCAGTAGGAAAATTATTTAGACGTAGAGGCGAAGTGGATAGAGCCATACGTATACATCAAAATTTAATCGCACGCCCTCAATTAGATAAAGCCTACAGAGAACAGTCATTATATGAATTAGCACAAGATTATTTAAGTGCAGGCGTATTAGATAGAGCAGAACGCGTTTTTTTAGAAGTTGTAAACCTAAAACAATATGCTGTTCGCGCATTGCGAGCTTTGCTTGATATTTATCAACGAGAAAAAGCGTGGGAAAATGCAATACCTACAGCCCATAAATTAAGTGTCGCAGCAAAAACAAATATGCAAGATGTCATTGCACATTATTATTGTGAATTGGCAGAAGCAGCAAGTGCTAAAGGTCAAACAGAAGAAGCCAGTCAATACTGCAAGCAAGCTTTAGATGCTGATAGCAAATGCGCGAGAGCAAGTTTATTGCAAGCTAGACTTGAGATGCTTAAAGAAGATTATAAAGCCGCTTTGCGCAGCTTAAAACGAATCAAGGATCAAAATCCGGATTATATTTCAGAGGCTATTGATTTATTAGCATCCTGTTATGAAAAGCTCAATCAAGAAGAAAAGTTAGTTGCCTACTTGATGAAAATTTTACATGAATATCCTAAAATTCCCGTTGTCTTAATTCTTTCAGAACGCATACGCCAATGGAAAGGAGATAAAGTTGCGGCGAACTTTGTCGCAGAGTATACCCGGCGTTATCCTTCCATTGCGGGATTACATTTATTTATTAATCTTTATATGTCGAATGTAGAAGGAAGAGCAAAAGAAGACTTGTTAATTTTGCAGGGATTAACCGGTAAATTGTTAGCTGATAAACCAGAGTATCAATGTGTCTCCTGCGGTTTTTCAGGAAAAACCTTGCATTGGCAGTGCCCTGGCTGCAAACAATGGGCCACTGTTAAACCTATGCATAGCCTAGAGCATTAATCTCTATTTCTTATCCGTACTTATGTAGCCCGGACAAAGCGTAGCGTGTCCGGGAATGTGATGTGGCAATCCTCGCGGACACGGCGCTTAACGCCTTTGTCCACGCTACAACGTTTCACACACGGCTGATGCGTGCTTAAGCGAAACGAGCCTATCAATTCCCGATAGTTTGTTTTAAAATAACGCTCTATTTTTATTGATGTGTATTTCTATGCTAGATCGTCGTTTTTCAGTTGCCCCCATGATGGATTGGACAGATAAGCATGACCGCTATTTTTTGCGACTGATATCACCCAATGTTTTACTTTACACAGAAATGGTGACCACTGGAGCGCTTATTTATGGGGATAGGCAACGTTTTCTTTCTTTCAACCCATCCGAGCATCCCGTCGCTTTACAATTAGGCGGCAGTGATCCAGCAGCTTTGGCGCTATGTGCAAAAATGGGGCAAGACCAAGGTTATGATGAAATCAATCTTAACGTAGGCTGCCCTAGTGACAGAGTAAAAGCAGGCCGCTTTGGCGCATGTTTAATGTTAGAACCTAAGCTAGTTGCAGATTGTGTGGCAGCAATGAAGTCAGTTGTGCAAATTCCAGTGACGATTAAATGTCGTATTGGAATAGATGAACAAGACTCCTATGAAGAATTACACCGTTTTATTAGCACTATTCATGCAGCCGGCTGCGATGTTTTTATCATTCATGCTCGTAAGGCTTGGCTGAATGGATTAAGTCCCAAACAAAATCGTGAAATTCCACCCCTCAGATATGACGTAGTGCATCAGATCAAAAAAGATTTCCCAACTATTACAGTGATATTGAATGGCGGTTTAAAAACCCTAGAACAAATAGAACAAAACATGCCATTTGTGGATGGTGTCATGATAGGTAGGGAAGCTTATACGAATCCTTATTTGTTAGCAGAAATAGAGAAAAAATATTATTCTACCCCTGAAAGTATTGCAACGCGGTATGCCGTGATTGAGCAATTTATACCTTATTTGCAGGAGCAGCTTGCTCAGAATGTTAAGTTGTCCAGCATGACTAGGCATATTTTGGGATTGTTTCAAGGGCAATTCGGTGCCAAGTTATGGCGTCGTTATTTAAGCGAACATGCACACAAAAGCGGTGCAGGAATAGAGGTAATGCTAGCAGCATTGAATTACCTCGATGAAGAAAAAGCCATTTTATCTAGATAATTATCTGGGTAAATGGAAAAATGAGCGGTTATTAAATTAAGGTGATTTAAATGCAAGAACAATGGTTACATTTTTCAGATTTAGTGGGTATATGCGGCGTTATTATGCTGTTAGCAGCATACTTGATGTTAAGCATGGGTAAATGGTCATCTCACAGTTTAATATATCAAGTGATTAATTTTGCTAGTGCATGGTTTATTTTGTTTTCACTGTATTATCATTGGAATATATCTTCAGTCTTAATTGAAATCGCATGGATTATTATTAGCAGTATTGGAATATACAGAACCTTGTATCCTTCTAAGCAAAAAAAATTCAATAACTAATCTCTTATTACGCTGGCTATTTAAATTAAATAGCCAGCGTTTCTTTTTTTTAAATTGTTGCTGATATTGTCGTAATCGATTCATGCTTCTGAGTTGTATCGAAAGTTTTACTTTTCTGGAAAAATGTTAATGCTGTTGCTGCAGAATAAATGCAAATTTCTTCAGTAATAGAAAAATTAGTACTGACCTTAGGAACAGGAAGGTTAAACATTAAAAATAATCTTTCGAATAAATTAGCAATTCTAGCTTTTTGTTCCGTGTGAGGGAGTTCATGCAAATTGTTCACACAAATCGCGCCATATCCATTTTGTTTTGCATCCTCGCAGGCTGAAATATCCCCACGAAATTTGATGACTTTTCTGGCGAAATTATTTAAAAAGATCGACATAACTTCGAACTCTAAGGAAAGAAGATGTCGATCACCGATTTGTTACATGCTCATTTAGAAAAATATTGTCCAGAAATCC
>JARLJN010000180.1 GCA_031291255.1 Gammaproteobacteria bacterium | reverse complement strand
GTTTATGGATAGCATGCACACTGCATTGCAACCTTACATTGTGATACCTGCTGAACAGATACATAAAAAGCACGGTTCATTTTGGAAGTTGTTAACCGAGGTGATAGTCTCATCTCTAGCACTGGCTGCAGCGCCATGGGCTGCGCCATTCTTATTTACATTTGCAGCCGGGTCTTTGGGTGCAGCTGTTGCCACAGGCGTCACAGCGGGCTTGTTAGACGCTGCTATGCAAGGTGCTGCGTGTGGTGTAGGTTTGCAAGATAAGTTTTCGATTTCAGGTGTAATTGAAACCGGCGTACTCGGCGGATTTTTAGCAGCAGCCAAAGGTGCAGCTGTTGCAAACGAAGCAAGACAAGCAGCTGCAACACGCACCATGTTGGCTATGGGTAAAGCGTCTGTGACCAGCCAGTTAATGGAAATGTCTATGGGATTACGTCAAAAATTTGATGTAAAAGAAGTGTTAACTTCCATGGCAAATGGTTTTGCGAATGCGAAAATTGAAGTCCCTAACACAGGACAATTTGCAGGTCGTATAGTCGGTAATGCAGTCACCACATTAACCGGTACAGCCATTACAAGTTTGGTTTATCGACAAGATCCTAACTTGCAATACATGGCCGCACAGTTGTTAGGTTCAACCATAGGTACTGAAGCAGGCCAAATGTTAAGTGAAACAACAGAAAGAAAAGCAGAACCTAAAACCAAATTACCAAAAACACAAAACAGACAAGCGCATGTGGAAGAGTTGGCTCATGCAGAGTTGCCTGATGGGAATGTGGATTATGGAAGGCATGCGGATGCGCATCATCTATCAGGCCATGAAGAAAATGTGAAATTTAAATCTGACTTTTTTACAAATAAAAGCAATACAGATAGATTTAGAAAAACTGTATTTGATGATATCGGATTAGAACAATCGCACGTTTCAACAACCAGTAAAATCGCAAAGGTATTAACCGGTGGAGCTAGGTATAATGCTGAAATGCAAGCAGATCAAGTTGTCGCTTTTGCGAAAGATGCTTATCAATTAAAGCATGGTACGATATCACAAAGAGTACTTGCTGCAGGTGATTTTGCTTTGAGAGCAGGAGCTGTTCCGAGTATTGGGAAAGGTGTTCAAGTTACCAACGCTGGATTTAAGTTTATTAAGTCCGGATTGTTTGGTGCTAAAAATATTGCACATGAAGTAAGTCAATGGATGTCTCCTGAAGAGGCAATGAAAACAATGAGCCCAGCTCAAGTTAAAAATCTCAAAAGATTTTTAGACAAAATTCCAGCTAATTCTGAAAATATTAGAGTTAAAGATTTTCTTAATGGTGGAAAAGTCTTTCAAGCTGATTCTCCAGCAAGAAATATACCTGGTTCATTTGCACAGTATGAAAAGCAAATTGATAATGTAGGAGAATCAGTTCTTCATACAAAAACAACATTTGATCCGAAAGGTAACATTGTTGATGTTGCTAGAAAATTTCCACCAGGTTCAAAAGTTTATCCCAACAATGAACTTGATATTAACTTGAATTTTAGATTATAGGATAAAAAATGAAGCGCATTGAATTACTTAATAAACTAATTAAATTAGAAGAACCTGTTGGTATTATTACAAAAAAATTAGAGGAATATGGCTGGGACTCACCATGTGATCTTGTAACACTTAAAAGAGAGAACCTACTTAATATTCTTAACCTTTATATCGAAGGAAAACTAAAGGATACAGAAGTTGAAGATTGGGCTAATGCTATTGAATCTCGAGAAGATATAGGGGCAGAAAATGGCTCAAAAGAATTGATTGAAGAATCTATATATGAGCTTGCAAATCCATACTTAACAGAGAATTTAACCAGTACAAGGGCTAAAATATTAAGGGAAAAGCTGGTAAAAAATTAGTGAGCTACTTTCAAAATCCAGACATATCAAAAAAGCTATTGATATGAGAAAACATTTACTAAAATTGATAAATAAAGAGAATCTCAGTGAAGAAGATTTAAGAATTGCACATACGGTAAGACAAGAACTTCATCGTTCCTTAATCGAAGAAAGTTGGGAAAAAGTTTACATAGGCAGAAAAAAATTACAATAAGGGTGAAAAATGAATAAAGATAGTATAAACAATCTGATTCAAGAATTAATAAAACAGTTTCCAGAATTTATCAATAAGTTTCAGCTAGATGAAGATGATATGTTGCCTTATGTTATTTTCGGGAACTTTGGAATATATATTTGAGATGGAATTGATAAAAATTCTCTAACTGAAATCGATCAAGAAAAAATATTTTCTTTTTTAAACTCAATGGCACTTTCCGATGAATACGATGTTCATAACTTATTAACAGTAGGCGTATTAGAAATCATAGCAGATAGCAAAAAAGTATCCAAAATAGCAAAAAGAAAGTTAACAGGTGAGGCACTAAATAATTTTAATTTAATAGAAGAGTATTGGCACGGGAAAAATATAGAATAGAGGAAAGTATGAACATACTAGAAAATGCAAAAAAATTCGCTATTGATGCGCACGAAAGCATAAATCAAAAACGAAAATACACTGACGAACCATATCATATTCATTGTGAACGAGTAGTTGAAATACTAAGTAAAGTAATTACTGATGAAGAAATATTGGCTGCTGCTTGGATGCATGACATTCTAGAAGATGTTACACCCCACAATGAAGATTACTCTGAAGAAAAAATACGAAATTTATTTGGCGACAGAATTTGTAATATAGTAATTAAACTCACCGATAGCAAGCTTGAGGATGGTAATAGAGCTGCACGAAAAGCACGCGACAGGATGAGGCTGGAATCAGCTTCAATAGAAACAAAGACAATCAAGTTAGCTGATCTCACGGACAACTTTATTGATATTCAAAAAAATGATCCTGGATTTGCTATGGTAATTGCTCGGGAAATGGAATTGCTTTTACCTTGTTTAGCCGGTGGAGATTCTATGCTATTTTCTAGATTATCCGAGCTTATAAATGACTTTCAAAATATGCATAAACCTAAATTATCATGAAACTGCTTTTTAAAAAAAATGTAATTAAATACACCTGTGCTTGCTGTGGTTACAAAACCTTACCTAGCACTTGCATGGGTGATACCTGTTGTGTTTGCTTATGGGAAGAAGGTTATGATGATTTAGATAACTTGTTTTGTATTAGCACTTCAAATGATATCTCACTTTTTGAGGCTCAGGAAAACTACAAAAAATTTGGGTGCTGTGAAGAAAAATTTATATTACACAGCCGAATGCCTAATGCAAACGAATCTAAAGATACCCGTTGGTTTTCCATACAAGATACAATCGAAAGTAATTTTGATATAGAGCATACATTAAGTGAAATGATTTTATTGAGTGAACACCTTAATCAGCCACATGCTAAAGCTTCATTTAGAAATTTTAAAAGACTGCGCGAAATAGATATTCTAAATAGTCATAACAATACAAAAAGGAATCATCATGAGATTTCTAGTGATACAGCATCTATGCGTGATCAACTATTCTTTAAATCACTCGCAACAAATCTTGCAAAAAAAGATTTTAATTTATTGCTGAATTTTTTCATTGATCTTTACAAAAATGATATTTCTTATTATTTATCATGGGCGATAATCCTTATTGTTTTAGTTCAATTCCATCAATCAAGTATGAATAATCGAGTAGTTGATATTTTTTTAGATTTAGAAAATAGTAATTATTATGGATTAGAAAGCTTGAAGATGGCATTAAAACAATACTGGCACAATCATGAAATATGAAAATTTTTTATGAAGCCAATTCAACCGTGATATTATCAAATTATACAAATATCCTACGCCGCGAAATCAAAGTCATAGACAGCAACGTGATGCTAGATATCGCTATGGATGCCGCAGGCAATAGACGTTTTACCAATGCCAGCATCATGAATGCAGATCATTCAGTGACAGTAGAAAATACAACAAATACATTTGATAAAGCGAATCGACATGCCAGTCAATCAACTGCCGGCGCTAACATTTCAAAAAGCTATAAAAACAATTTGTTAAATACCATCAACACCAATGGCATTGTGGATACATTAACGCATAATGCCGATCAT
>JARLJN010000027.1 GCA_031291255.1 Gammaproteobacteria bacterium | reverse complement strand
ATCGTGAATTGGGCGACAAGTACAGACCGGCCCCCCTCTTGGTTAAGCTCGTCAAGGCTGGACACCTCGGGAAAAAGACAGGACGTGGGGTATATGATTACGGGAAATGAAGGCTCCACCACCTGTAATACCATTTCGCCCTTTAACGGGTTAACGCAAATTCTAGTTGCGTCAAACACCAGAAAATAGGATTTAAAAACTCGCCCACGTTACCTTTTTTGAAAAACCCTTGATTTGAAAGTCAGTTTGTGGGGAAATTCGTAGGCTAACTTATTGAAATGATTTGGTACCCCCGGCAGGAATTGAACCTGCGACCTGCGGATTAGGAAGGCGCAAAAGTTAGTTACTCACGGCCAGTTTCTCCCCTATATTCACAGTATTATATTTTTCATTGTTCCTTGTTGTGATATATCCTATCAAAAAGTGTGAGCATTTTTACCAGAGCAGTTAGGTAACATATCTTAATTAATAGATTAAATGTATATTATAAAAACGCACATCTTACTTTGTCAAATTTCATAGTCCGTCCAGGGTTGAATTAACTCAGGTAAAAACTACCCTACCCCATAGGTTCCAAAGATGATTATTTTGCATTGGACGGTAACTGGAAATATTATAATCTTAACCGCTCCCTAAATAGACCTGTCCATCTATAATGTTCAAATTTTTGGCACAAGCCGCCGGTTTTTAATACATAAAAAGTATTACAATTGTAATAGGTTGTAAAATAATAACATTTTATGTCCAAATTTTTGAACAACAATCTTGATTCAAACCTACTTATCAAACATAAAATCGATAAAGGACGTTTTTATAACACGTTGATATGAATAATGATATGGACTGGTTTCATTTTAAAAGGAAACTTTGGTCCAGTAATTGCAGTTACACTTTAGCAAGAAAATAATCTTCCCATCCTACGCCAACTGCAGTTTCAGTTGGTTTTTTTTTGAGTCAATAATTGAACTGGTGAATAGAGTCACAGACGCATACTCTAGGTTCTTCACCTAACTTGCTTCTTCATTCTCCTCAAAGATTGTGTAAGATGGCAATCCTATAAATTCACCATCGGGGTTGCTTA
The DNA here is from genome assembly GCA_031291255.1 of Gammaproteobacteria bacterium. Taxonomy (GTDB): domain Bacteria; phylum Pseudomonadota; class Gammaproteobacteria; order DSM-16500; family DSM-16500; genus UBA5158. The sequence continues at coordinate 1,233 of JARLJN010000027.1, read as the reverse complement.
CGTGGAAAGTCCGGCAGTTCGTGACGGTATAAAACTGACCCTTTAAGCTGGCCCTGAAGGGATTAGGTTATTCCTGATGAGATTCTCGTTACTTTAAAACAAGGTTTATCAAGCTACCCGGAAACCTTCGTCAGTTAAGAGCCATTCACCGTTTTTATTCTTTTCGAGCCACCCTTTTTCTAGACAGCAATCTAGTCCGTTGTTGAGGTCATCATTTCTCCATCCCTGAGTCTGCAAATTCATAAGATTCCCATCATTGTAACCCTCGCCAGGACGTTTATTATTATGAATATAAAAGTGAATAATTCTCATAGCCAATTCTTCAGGAGTAGGAATAATCGCCATTTTAACCTCCTTAAAGGGTAATAACATGGTAGTTCCACTATTTCTAAATTAAGTCAATTTTAATAACAAAAAAGAGGGTTGGTTGTGGCTAATACTGAGGTCATCGAGCCTAACATTACCGTCGTGGGACACTTGGACGGTAGCGACGTTAGGAGCCCGAGTGGGTTACTGACGTGGTATATTTGTGACGACGTGGTATTGCGTTCAATTGTCCCAAAGGTTTGGGACAATTGCTCTATTTCTATGGTTTCCCTTCAGCTTCAGTTGTAGGTTCTTCTTTGGTCCGTTTCTTTTCTTTCGTATATTTCCAGTTTGATGTCCTGCTTAAATCTGACGCTTGCTTTTGATAATAACGTATCGAACGACACAAATGTGTAATAATCACTAATGACTTGACATTGTTCACTATCTTCATCCCGTATCTAAAGAAATCGGAGTTTGAATCATTTCAGATGGTCATAGGTCAGCATGTATTTAAAAATCTACTCCAGGAAAATATTCCTCAGCCACAAATCGAAGCTGTTTTATCTGAATGTGAAAATATTAGTTACCAGAAAACCAGCAGTCGTAGAGTCCTTGGCTCAATGAATGAGCTAATAAAACATCTGGAATATTTCATTTCATCCGAGGGAGGATTGGAAAAAACTGATTTTTACGAGTTGAATCGGGAACTGAATCGAATCATTTTAGCCGCAACAAACCACAAGCGTCCCATTGAACTGTTAAAAGAAAGATTGAAAGAAATTACCCCTACAACGCGACTTATTGATTTCTTGTTTGCAATTCCATCCAATGCCTGCCATACTACGCAACATACCCTGAAAGGAGGAGGCAGGCCATGCTCCCGTGTTCACGATGTGACGAACACCTCTACCCAGTCCCGAAATT
>JARLJN010000026.1 GCA_031291255.1 Gammaproteobacteria bacterium | reverse complement strand
TTTTTTTTGTTTTGTTTTTTTTAAAAAAAAAAAAAAAAAATTTTTGGGTGGTTAAAAAAAACCCCACACAACCCAACCTACGAAACCTACTTTAACGCAGCAGATTTTTCCTGTACTGGCTCAACAACAGCTGCTGAAACAGAAGAACTAGAACTGCCAAACAAACCCATTGAAGACGCGGCGGCAGCAGCAGCAAATTCTGAAGCAGCATTCGCAAGCCTTAACCCATTCGCAATCACAAAAAGTTTTTCACTCAGCTTCTTGGCATCATTTGGATTTTCCATAAAATAATACGTACCTTCGCCGCCATTATTTTTTAAATCATAAGCCAATTTTTCAAACTCATCTGCTGTCTTAAAATGTTTTACCAAGCTTATTTGGATATTATCTACGTTATTTAATTTAACAAATTCCAACTCTTCCGCCGCTTTAGGATGACCCGCAATTGCTGCATCAATTAATAAATCATAACTAAATTTTTGCTTCTTAGTTGCCGCATCCATCAAACGCTTTGATAACTCCGCACTATTTCGTCTTACATTTAATTTTAAAAAATCTTGTTTTGAATCACTATGATTTAAATCATCATGACGATCAAACGGTAAAGCTTTTTTCGATTTTAAATTAAAGTCATTTAACACTTGCTCTGCGCCTAGCATTCGAAACAATTGCTCTTCCCTGGTATTTTTTGCTATACGAATGGACAACAACTCTTTATTTTTAGCCTGAGCAAATCTAAACGTAATATTATCAACACCTATGGAATTTGACTCATTAGCGATGAGTTGACAATCTGCTTTAAATTGAATATCTGCCTGATGAACTCTTTCATGAAAATGCTGCTCAACGATTTCACGTTGATGTCTTAACATAGAAAAAAATGTAAGATCATCCTCAGAACTACCTACAGGTATATCCGTAGGATGCTGAGCATTCAGCCAAACGTTTGCCCCCTTATAGGTTGAATGATATAAAAGCGCTATCGCTAGTTCATAAAAATCAGAGGATGTGCGAGGACAAACACTTAAAGCGATGCTCACTTCATCTGGCGTACCTTTTTTATAAATCCACACGGGCCTTTTATTATCAGAACTTGATGAAGAAGCAGCTAACTGAAAATGCTCAGAAATATCAAATACGTTTTTTGGACTACGATTAAACGACATAACTAAAAACCTCTATTTGAATATCCATATAACTAAATAAACTTAAAATACATTACCAATGCACCTTAAGATCGATTGAATGTATTTTATTCAATATACCTTAAGGCAGTCTTAAATTAAGACTAATTTATTGAGATTGCTTCTCATAAATAAAAAACAGTAAGATGCATACGCGAACACAGCACTTATACTGAGCAACTCTATGAAAAATCATACAAAGCAAACCCAACTCTTACAAACCCTAATCCTAAAATGGTTCGATCAACATGGGCGCAAAACCCTGCCTTGGCAGCAAGATAAAACGCCATATAGCGTTTGGGTTTCTGAAATCATGCTGCAACAAACTCAAGTGCAGACTGTTATCCGCTATTATCTACGATTCATGCAGCGCTTTCCGGATGTGATGTCCCTGGCGCTGGCTGATACTGACGAAGTTTTACACTTATGGACAGGGCTGGGCTATTACACGCGAGCCCGCAACCTTCATAAATCTGCCAAAATGATTTTAGAGTCATATAACGGCATTTTCCCAGATGATATAGATGAATTACAGCTTTTACCAGGAATTGGCCGCTCTACAGCGGGTGCCATCATTGCATTAGCTTATGAAAAGAAAGCCTCTATTTTAGACGGGAATGTGAGACGGGTTTTAGCTAGGCTGTATGCCATACAACCCTGGCCTGGCGAAAAAGAAACCACGGCAAAATTGTGGTCTCTGACTGAAAATTTAACACCCAACAAACGCATAGCAGATTACACTCAAGCCATGATGGATATAGGGGCAACGATATGCACCCGAGGAACACCAAAGTGCGAATCATGCCCTTTAAAACCGCATTGCGCCGCATTTAAATTAGGGATAGCCAAACAATTACCGGTGAGCAAACCCAAAAAGACTTTGCCTGTGCGTCAAGCCACGCTTTTGATGATTATGAAAAATCCTCATACGGTTTTATTGGAACAACGCCCTGCTACTGGTATCTGGGGCAGCTTATGGAGCCTCCCCGAGGTCAGTGGCACGCCTACCGCCGAAGAACTGCAGCAAGCCTGCTTTCAACGCTTTCGTCATAAGCCTAAACATATCGTTTTTTATGAAAGCTTTCGGCATACCTTCAGTCATTTTCATTTAGACATTACACCAGTTAAGATTCGCGCAGAACAGAAGTCCTGCAAACTCATGGAAGCAGAACAGCAAATTTGGTATAACCTACGCGAGCCTGTAGCACTTGGATTACCCGCTCCCGTAAAAAAATTATTATTGGACATTGAAACATGACGCGCATGATAACCTGCAGCAAGTTGAATAAAGAAGCACCCGGCCTGCCTAATCCGCCTTACCCTGGCGAACTAGGTAAGAAAGTTTATGAACAGATTTCAAAAGAAGCTTGGCAAATGTGGCTGGAACATCAAACCATGCTGATTAATGAACATAGACTGAGCATGATTGATCCAAAAGCACGCGATTTTTTACGCACAGAAATGAACAATTTCTTATTCGGCCCAGGCAGCGCAAAGCCAGCTGGCTATGTTCCTCCTGATAAATAACATTTTTACTTGACGTGAAGCTCCGCAATCGGTTTAATAGCGCGGTTCCTGCAACCTTATTGATTTCAGTAATGGCCAAATAGCTCAGTCGGTAGAGCAAAGGACTGAAAATCCTTGTGTCCTTGGTTCGATTCCAAGTTTGGCCACCACTCAAATCAAGACATTACGTCACTTCAGCAAAAAATCAAAAAATTCATGTAAAACCATTCAGACACAATAGGGAAAATCATGTCACACTCTAGACCACAAAATGAAACAAACTATGATATTAGTTTTTTAGTCAGAAAAATTTTTAATGCGCATCAATTGAAAAATGAAGTGTGCGAAGTTAGCGTTGATGGAAATCAAATTATTCTGGCTTTCAAAGCCCCAAACGCCGGCAAACCAGAGCGCATGCGAGACGACCTTTGGTACCATGCGGCTGCAGAGATACTAAAAAAAGTTAACGACTCTGCGCATTCTGGACAGTCCTATGGCATGATTGGTTGGCCATCTATCTATGTTGCTCTCACTGCATCAACAGATGACTTCTCAAACCAATTAGTCGAATTTGTTAAACAAACTCAACCAACTGTTTTGGATGAGCTAGCTGAATCGAAAAAAGCAATTGCCGCAGAGAAACCTAAATCTCCGTTGGCTAACTTAAATGTAATACAAGAAGCAACCAACAGAGCTGCTTTGTCGCAACAAAAAGTTGATACCACTGAAGCACAAAAGTCGCAATCAAAACGCAAGTGTGTCATTCAATAAAATTGATACTATTAAATGATGAACAGAAAACAAGAAATTCCCTTGCCTGCAAAAGTCAGCAAAGCACAAGTTATTCAACTCTTAAATAACTATCAAAAACATCGTAGCTTTGCTGATATTAAAATTTTTGCTGATCCCAAACCTTTAATTGAATTACGCCAATTTGCACATCATTTACCAGAAGCTGGCATTTTAAATTTAAAAACTCTATTTGAATTGTCAAAAATTTTATATCAATTGGAGCTCTATGACTATTTTCATAATACTGCCCATAAAGATAAGGTAGATGATTATTTTAAAGTTAGATTCGGAGAGCATAGCAGCAGACAACCTCATTATAAATTGGCTAAAAAAGTAGAATTTCTTCGTAATGCTATTGATGAACTCTTGGGTGCTAGATCTGCTGCTTTTAGAAAATTATATTATTTTACGTATTACTCAAGGTATAAATATAGTTTTGATTTTGATTATGAAAGACTTCTTTCAGCTATGAATGATGTCTATAGAAATCGCTTCCAGCCAATAATTTTTGAAACCTTATGTAGAGTTCCTGAGGAATGCGCCGTTCTTACAGCGAATTTAATCGGAGATAGTGTTGGCTCCACTGCTAACTGGAGTATCAAGCAAGCTTCTTGGATTTGCTCTCTCATTCCTAATCAATTTGATCCAGCCTATCTTAATTTTTTACCTGCATTTACAAGATCTAAGACAACCATTACACGCAAAGATTATGAACCTGAAATTGCCTACGGGCTCTTCTGGTTACAAAAAGGAAAAATTGATACACCTTTCAATAAAGAAAAATTAATCTATTATGCTGAACTTATGGAAGAATTAACTCGCATTAATCCTAATACTGAAGGTCTTGGAGAAGTTGAAATACAAGAACGTTATCAACATATTTTTAATAATGGTTTAAAGAAAGTTTCAGACACAACCAAAAATGTTTTGTTATCCGGGATTCGTAATACTCAAACAAGTAGAATGCTTTGGAAATTTTTTGGAACTAACCCTCAGCATGAGGGATTACCTAACCATGCTTTAGCAGAACTTAACGTTATTGATCACGTTATGAGTTTTTTACAATTTAGATAATGCAAGCATCAAAAATTCAAATAAGTTTTATCTTCAACCAAAATTTACTTGAATTTCAGCAGCGCTATAAATAACTTCGGGAATCAGTGGTGCCCGACCCCTACCACTTTTCCCTTCCGTTAGTTTTACAAATCCATAACTCTCCATCGTACGTAATGTTCTCAGTAAATTATTTGCTTTTCTACCTGTTACACCCTCTAGTTCATTTATGGATTTTGGATGCGTATCCGCAATTAATTTAAGTAATTCTTGATTCTCTTCAGACAGAACATTCGCTAGCGATTTTATGGAATTAAACCAAATTGTTGGTTCGCCTTTTTTAGGCTTATACTGACCTTTAGCTATGGCAATTGTTCGTTTTCTAAATTCATTAAGTGGCATGATTCCAACCTTAACAACTTTATGCGTAAAAGCACTCATGTCTTAACCCTCATCTAATTGTTTTAAAATCTTACTTACTTGATGCCAAAAATCTTCTATCAACTTTCCTGCATTTACATAATGATAGGGCCGCCCCTCATCCGATTCATCCCTATGCCAATGATCATATACTCTACGCGGTGCAACTCCTTTCTTCCCACCGTATTCAACAGCATGAGAATTATCAAAGCCCATGATTCGCCTATTATGACGATCGTGCAATGTGAGTGAATACCTAAGACCATAGGGCCTATTCTTATCTGAAGCAGTTTTCTCTGCCTCAAATTTCACCCATAACCCTAAACGCTCGTCAATCACATACCTTATATCATTTAACTCGAGCAGATTTTCTATTGTTCTATCCTTTATCATTATTATATCACCTTATGATATATTCACATAGTACATTGCTTTGTGCACCATTTGTGTTTCAAAAATTCGTTTATGCATGTTTGAGTAAAAGCTTAGATACGAGCGATAAGTGATACATTTACTGCAGGAATTATGGAAGGAAATTTACTCGGCAATTGTATAGACAATCATATTGATTTCAATAGATTTACTATTATCCTCCTAACTGAATATGCGTATCATATTTAATGCGATTCAAACAAAAGCTACTTCTAAACATTTTAATATTTGCTTCGCTGGCAAATACACGACGCGCAAATTCATTGTAGTGATTCATATCACTGACATGCACGACCAGCAAATAATCCGCATCACCTGAAATAAAATAACATTGCATGATCTCGGGATGTTCCTGCATTTTTCTTTCGAAATGCGCAAGCAAATCTTCACGTTGTTTTTCTAAGGTAATATTCACAAAAATAATTAATCGCTGTCCCACTTTAAACGGATCTACGAGCGAAACATCTTTAGAAATAATGCCTAACTCACGTAAACGCTTTACTCGCCTAAAACAAGGAGGGGCTGATATGCCCACTTTTTCAGCCAGCGCCAAATTCGTAATTTGGTTATCTTGTTGAAGAATATTAAGAATTCGCCTATCAATTCTATCTAATTCATTTCCCAATAGAGATTCGTCGTTTTCACTTTCGTTAATAATGCTTCTCGTTTTTTTCATAAATTACCCAAAATAGGAAAAGCGGCAGTATAAATCATGAAAAATGAAAACAAAATACGAAATTTATTTTTATTTATTACTTGTTACTCTGGGCGCTGAATTTGATTACAGAGGATTTCACATGTTAAGATTAGCAACAAAAAATGACATTAGCTCATTAAACGAGCTAATTGCAAGCTCGGCTCGCGCACTCAGTCAAAGCGATTATTCCGAGCAAGAAATAGCGGCCGCTATTCAATATGTATTTGGAGTCGACACCGACTTAATTGACGATCAAACATATTATGTTATCGAAAACAAAGGAGTTTATTTAGCCTGCGGCGGATGGAGCAAGCGTGAAAAATTATTTGGAGGCAATCAATTTCACGTTAAAAAATCCGGCTATCTCGATCCAAAAAAATATGCTGCAAAAATCAGAGCCTTCTTTGTCAATCCAGATTATGCGCGGCTAGGACTAGGAAAAAAATTATTAACCTATTGCGAACAAATGGCCTTGGCGCAAGGATTTACAAAAACAGAAATGATGGCAACATTGCCCGGCGTAAAATTATATGAAGCATGCGGTTATCTTATCTCACATGAAAAAATCTATTCGCTTCCTAATGGAGTGACACTCAAGTTCAAGCAGATGAGTAAAAATTTATTATTAGCACCCTTACTTGGAGATGTAAAAATGAAAAGTCGATATCCACAAAACAAATTAACACTCGTTGGCGGCGGCATAGTCGCAGCACTTGAAGTTTATTTTGCTTACTTAGATGCAAAAAATAAAAATACACAACTGCGTGTCACCATTAATGAAAAAAACAAAACGCTTACTGAAACAACAACTGCAAATATAGTCCCTAGCCTGACTCCAGATGAAATATTATCCGTCGTACCACGCGGTCCTGTATTAGTTGAGAAATTAGGAATTTTATTTAATCAGCCTGGCGGCATACGTATTGATGATGTGGATGGCGTTAATCAATCCGAGACAGCAAAACAATTTATTACTCAGGTGCAAGAATACAGCAAAGATGAAGGCAATCATAATGCTCGCACTAAAACGTTATTAGAACTTGGAAAAATGAGTATGGAGTTATGGCAACGTATTTATGACGATGCCGATGCTGAATTAAAAAAGATTTTAGAAGAATCGAATTTCAATCCCTGCCGCGAACCTAGATCTCAGTCAACTGTATTACATGATGGTTATCGCATAGACCTTATTTATAGTGTTTCTAATGCAAAAAACAAAGCAGAAGAAATGAAAAATGATTACGAAAGTTTGGGATATAAAAACTGCAAAATTTTATCGCCTACAGAAGTTAAAACGCTAGATCCTTTTCTTACAGATTTCTGCGAGAGTCATACAGAAAAAAATGAAGCAGAAGAATCTAAATGGAAAAACGATACTGTCGCTTTATATAGACCCGGCGGCTGTCTCGATACAGAAATATTTTTACCTAAATTTTATGCTTATCTCAAAAAAGTCATGGGGCAATATGTCAATGAAGAAGGCAAGCTTAAAGATTGCTTTCATATAAAATTCGAGAGACATGTAAAAGGAATTGTTTACGGTAATAACGATAAAACATTAGTGAATGGATTACGATTCTTTAACGATAGCGTGAAACGTAATAAACATGCATACAGCAATTCTAATTATGTATTCTGCCCTGGCGAAGCAGTGGGCACATTACAAAGTCTAGGTTTTAGCGAACCTGCATATGCAGGATTTGCTGGTGCCTCATTAAAGCTAAGCATTCCTGTTCCTGCTGATAAATTGGAACTCTATTCTAAATTCAATCACTGCATGGAAGTACATCAAGAAGGCGTGGTTCTCGCTTGGCAAGCAAGAATAAGAGACAATAAAATATTTATTGGTGTAGCTGGCACTAAAGGTTTTTATAGTGATGTAAAACCCAATAAAGATGAAGCTTTTGCAAAAAATAGAAATCTTTTACAACTCAATATGGTGAATGATGTATTGCCTGAGTTTATGTCTTTAGCACTGGGCAAAAATACTAAAGGACAAAAATTAACTGAAGCAGATCTCGCGCTATTAGAAGAAAAGAATATTGCAAAACGTTGGGTAGGAACACGTGCTGTTGCTTATGATGGATTCCCTACTGTAGGAAATGTATATAACGCTGATGGCAAGTTAAGCAATGCCAGAACCACTACACATTTAGGCTCAGGAGGTGCTTCGTTCTCACCTGCTGCTGTCCTTGCAAGCTGAAATATCCCCACGAAATTTGATGACTTTTCTGGCGAAATTATTTAAAAAGATCGACATAACTTCGAACTCTAAGGAAAGAAGATGTCGATCACCGATTTGTTACATGCTCATTTAGAAAAATATTGTCCAGAAATC
>JARLJN010000025.1 GCA_031291255.1 Gammaproteobacteria bacterium | reverse complement strand
GCCACTTACAGAACCCCAAGTTAGTTGAATTTGAGTAGCACTTATTCCTGTGGCAACAAGATTTGGCGGGGGAGTTTGGGGGGTACCACTCAAAGTCCACGCATTGGCAAGACTGTCAGCTCCCTCGCCATAGCTGTTTGCTGAAAAGACCAAATAATAAAAATGTGTGTTATTCGTTAGTCCATTGTCGGTGTAACTTAATGTAGTGGAAGATCCTACTGGAGAATAAGAGCCATATTGTGAGGTAGCGCGATAAAGGTCGTATTTAGTAGCGCCACTTACAGAACCCCAAGTTAGTTGAATTTGAGTAGCACTTATTCCTGTGGCAACAAGATTTGGCGGGGGAGTTTGGGGGGTACCAGCCGCAGATGCTATTGGTACTAATGTTCCAACAACTAAAATAATCATTAATAGAAGTGTTGTAAAAATTTTAAAGACTTTCTTCAAAAAAGAATCCTCCTTTTAATATTTTGTAAATATTCCAATATTGTCCTCTCGTATAGTATCCTTTTATAGAAAATTTGTTCTAGGTAGTAACAGCAATTCTTATTGTGTGGGCAGTGTGTTGACACATTTACAAAAGGCTCAGTTATATTTTTCGTTTGACCTTTCCAAAAGATAGATTCGAGATTAGCTCTAAGGACGTGAATATCACCTAATACTGTTAAGGCTGCTTTACGTAGTGAACGTTATAGGCCCAAGGAAAAGCCCCAGCGAGCTAGGGCCTTTTTGCTTGACTACTACTAAGATAGATAAACTCCATACCCTTGCCAATCTTTTTTGTCCACTCCTAACATAACATCCACCTTATTTAGTACGCTAACAAAGCAGAGAAGGTTCTTGTACAGAATTATTTTAAGGAGTAGTGAGACTGACGACATTGCTTGCTGGTCCTTCGCCAGAGCTGTCTACTGCAGTGACATAATAGCTGTAGTTTGTTCCTGGAGTAACAGGGATTTGTCTCTCGTAATTGTGTATTACGTTAAAAGCAATTCTTCGATAGGCCCCGTTGTTGGTTGATTGGTAAACGCTATAGGAAATTGCGCCAGGTACCGAGTACCAGTTTAAGTTGATTTGAATATCGCTTACTATATAGTCGGTCAAATTGGTCGGGGCAACCGACTCCGCGGATGCTATTGGTACTAATGTTCCCACCGTTAAAAGACCCATAATTAATGACGTTGTAATGATTTTAAAAATTTTTTTCATAACAAGATCCTCCTTTAATTCATAATATATGCGTGTGGTAGCGATAACAATTTACCTCCTTTCCATTTTTCTCCTCCACAGATACATACCACATACCTTGCAAAGAGATTGCCAATAAATATTTGGTAAGTTATACCTAATGGCACTTATATTGTAATGCCGTTGCACTATTTGCGCCCCGGTGATTCTACCTGGTAAAATAAATAAATTTTCCTAGTGTTTTCTACAGTTAATTATATAGCTTCCTACTGATAGATATTGGTCTAATAATCATCACTTTACTAAACCACTGCTCGGTGGCTCTTATAAGCTCTAAATAAGATGTTAATTCATGAAATCTTCTGATGAGAGAAATGAGTCTGAGAGTTTTAGAAACAGAAAAAATAAGCCTTTCTATAAATAATAATATTTGATGTTGAGGCATACTAGTAAGCCTGCCCTTGAATTTGCTTTTAAGGCTCCTACTTCTTTACATTAATTTGTTCTTATATGATAGGATAAGACAAATTTCGCAGCAGGAAAAGAGAGCGATAGAGAAGAATGAATAAAGAGGAGCAAGTTATAGAAATTTACTGCTGTTATGTGTCGTAGAACGTGCTTATCGAGGGTTTTTTGTTATCATGAACAAGTTCTATGTATTCTTAGGTAGAAAAATTTTTGTAATGCTTAAAAAATTGAGAAGAATCATTAAATGTTCTTATCTGGTTAAAGAAGAAAGGATGCTACGAATATGAGCTATGAAAGTATTGCTGAACTGGTCCACGCCTTAGTCAAAAATCCTAAAGGTATGTTGTCGCTAGAATTTGGGCTTCCTTCGGTAGAACTGAAGACAAATGAATTTACTATTATTCAAAGGGTTTTTTCAGAATGCGAGGTTTCCGGGGATGCCGTGACGCTTGGAACTTTACCACTAGGTTTTTGGTATTAAAAAGGGATGAACTTTCAGCTTGATCAAGTTATTACTGCCGAAATTGATAAAATCTTGACGAGAGCCCGACTTAGTTCCGAAATGATCGTTATGATTAACTCCTCATTGAACGTCGACAGCGAGACTGGTGAACTGTATAAGTGGGCCCATTTAACTCTAATGAATTGCGAGTGTGTAAGCGGAGTGTCTGAAGGTGCGCTACCCGGAGCAATTGCCATGGAATTATCTGCCCTAGCAATCGATATTTTTGATGATATTCAGGATCAGGATCATGATGATCTACCGTGGCGTCAAATCCCTACCGCTAACGCGCTGAATCTTGCTAGCTGTTTAAGTATGTTAAGCTATGAGGCTATTTCGATGTTACCTGATGATAGAGATGGTAGATTCTACAGGGAAATCGGCCAAATTCTAAGCCATATGTGGATAACATGCAGTGATGGTCAATTTCAAGAAGCTCTGTTTGACACTCGTGAGGAAGTTACGCTTGACCAATATTTTGAGTTGGTCAAGCGTAAGTCAGGAAGTTTAACGGCCTGTGCCTGTAAAATCGGCGCGACCTTAGGTGGTGCGTCCGAATCGTTAGTGCTTCAATTAGAACAGTTTGGGACATACCTAGGTATCATGAGTCAAATCAGGAACGATTTAAACGACTTTTTAGACTTCGAGAAGAAAAAGGATTTTGTTAATCATAAAAAAACTCTGCCATATGTCTACCTTTTGAACATTCTAAAAGGTAATGCAGCCGAACAGTTCAAAGAACTAACACAAATGAAAGGCAACGGGTTACTAAGGTTCGGGAAGGAAGAACAAGGCGATTTAAAACAATTAACCCTTGATGAAGGTGCAGTACATTACGGCAGAGTAATGTACGAAATATTCCGGGAAAAGTCGATGGAAATCATTCAAGCAATTCCCGTTCCGGAAAAACGCAAAGAGAAGTTGATAAAACTTGTTAAAGAAAATGTTTAGGCGGCAAGCATATTATTATGCGAGTGCCGTCTTTCTCTTACTGTTGTTTGTGTACTCTGTAGCTCTCAATAATCGACCATACGTTGGTATTGAGCTTGAGAGAGTCAATGGACAATGGAACGTGACTGACAGTGATCCTGACGGCCTAGGGTACCAATCAGGCGTACGAGTCGGGGATTTGATTTTAAAAATCAATCATGATGATCCGGCTAAAAATCACATTGTTCAATTATGGAGTGAGGCGGAAGGAGCATCAACTCTCGAAATTCGTAGACTTGATCAGACAAACGATCAGATGATTGAAATGCCTGAACTTCCGTTTTTACAGAGTACACTAAGCGATATTCCTTTTGTGATCCTGGGGTTCGTTTTTTGGCTATCAGGGTTTACGACCTGGTTTAGACGTCCTTTTCTGGTTCAAGCACGTGCTTTATTTTGGTTGAACTGGGTTATCGGTATGGCTTTCGTTCTGGCTCCGGCTTCGAGCCGTGATTTGTTATTAGCCAGGGAATTAGAAAGTGCATTTTTTTCAGCAATGCCCATTGTTTTAATTAATTTCATTTCAATTTTTCATTATAATAATATTAAAAAACGGGTAAACCAGTTAGGCATCCTAATGTTAATCTCAATGTCCATAATCATATTAATCGGAAACTTGCTGCAATCTGCCGATATTATTCACCTCTTTAGCCTATTAAGAAAACTATTGTTAGTAACATTTAGCATTGGAGTCCTTTTCACACTCTGGAATTTAGGTGCCTTATTAAAGTTGCCGAAAGATAAACCGGAAAAGAACCAGGCGAATATTCTACTTATGGGCATGGTGATAGGGTTCCTACCATTCGTTCTCTTGACGGCTTTTCCCGTGATCGTTAGCTTCCAACCGATAATGAATTCCCATGTCAGTTCCCTGTTTGTTTCCGTGATTCCAGCTACGTGGTATTATGCCATAGTCAATAAATATTTACCGGATAGCCGTAAGCTCATAGGGACTATAATTTCTTATTTCATTGCCGGAGTGATTACTAGTTTTGTTGTTTGCTATTTACTCCTTACTATAAAGTTATCAAGTTCGTTTAAT
>JARLJN010000024.1 GCA_031291255.1 Gammaproteobacteria bacterium | reverse complement strand
ATTTTTTTGTTTTTTTGGTTGTTTGTATGTTTTTAAAACAACAAAAACATTTATTTGTGTTGTGTTAAAAAAAGCCACCCCAAACCCAACCTACAAGTACTGCGTCATCCATTCCCGGATTCGCTGCGCTTAATCCGGGCTACAAAAAACTTGAGTTAAGCCTATCACGTTGAAAACAATCAATAAGTTATATTTAATTGAATTATTTGATAAAAAGATGGACATATTCCTTGCAATTTTGCCAATTTCTAATACAATATGGGCACCTTAGATTATTAATAATCTTCAACGAGGTCGCATGAGCTATACTCGAGCTATTCTGCCTACTTTATCATCACTCGGCACCCTTTTTTCGGGAGCAGGTTCCGCGCTGTTTGGTACTAAAAAAATCCTCGAATACATCTATGAGGGTGATGAAAATATTTCAAATGATGTACGCATAGCGGCTTATTCAGCCGTCATTGCCAGTAATATCATTATTATGACAGACACTCGTGTTACAACCATCTTTCGTAATTTTTTTAAAGACAATTCCCAACAAGAAGAAAAAGCTATCCCTAATGCTGCCCCTGAGATTATCTCTATAAACAATGATAATCAGCATGATTCTGTTTTAGATATTCCCTATTCTCAACTTGTTGAAAGAGTTGAAGCTGCTCCAGAACATAAATTAGTGATACCAAGCCGCTATTCACCAGCACCACCAACTCATGATGAAGAACTTTCCACGACACGAAGAAGAGCAAAACTAGCTATTTACGCGACCCTAGCAGGCTGCGGAATTTCTTCAACTTTTTTCTCAGCTTTACCTTCCTATTTAGGCGCAGTGACTTTTTTTGAATTTCTCGCGGGCGGAGATCCATCACAAAATGATAGTTTCTCTTATGAAAAGCGACTTGCTCTCACTATTCTTATGCATTTAAATGCGGCATTAGCTACCACAGGAAAATTCCAGGCAAACTGGAAATATAACTATCCTGCTATTAAAAAAAGTGCTGCTGGTGTTTCTTACTGGTTGGTAAAAAATGCGAGTGATAATCCAGAAGAGCATCGTATGGCCGATGTTAAAAAATATATGGTGACGTTGGGGCTTTGTTCTTTAAATATTTTAAGTACACCTTTTTTAGCATACTACTCGACTAGCCAAACATTAAAAAAGATGCCTTACGTACAAGACCATCATACATTTATTCAAACATTTACAGCCTGCTCAACTATGACAGCTGTAACATCAACAGTGCTAGCGACTGCTCCAGCTGTAAGAGATTCATTCGAAAAATGGTGGTACAATCATGAAGAAGATTGTGAAAGAATTTCTGCTGTCAGTGTCGCTAATCTCAAATCATTTTTCATGTTAAATCTCTTAATCGGAATAGCAGGCAGCCTAGATAGTTTAGCAACAGGCGCAAATAACTGCGTATCAGTCGTACTTACCTCTGATGAACTGTTAGGAATTAATAAATATAATTTAGCATTAATTATTTTTGCAGCATTCTGTGGATTAAGCGCATGCATAGTGAATGCAGCTTTTTCAGTGAGACGTGGGCATAGAGCTTTTATCAAAAATGAACTTTATGATTTATATTCTCATCTAGGCTATTTAACTTCCGCTTCTTCAGCACAAAATAATTTAGAAGAAGTACTTATACCTGACAACAATGATAATGTTGTCATAACATTCCCTCAGCGTTCTGATGTCACAATTGAAGAATTGTCTGACAGCGATTCATCAACAGAAGAACTGACTATCAATGTGATACCGCCAGAAACAAACAATGATGAACATCCTGTTTCTACAGCATCTTCTTCTGCTAGGCCTATCCCAAAGAAAAAGGGATCAGAAACTGATTTATCGCGCTCATATGCATCACAAACTGATTCGAAACACTCTCTCAAGTTTTTCTCACACCCTACCCTCAAGCTGACTGTTACACCGCATCAACAGTCTCAAGCTGCACGAGATGATGTTTACGGATCATTTCAACTTTAATCTTCTCTGCAATTATTCGTCATTTGGAGTGCTAGGTTAACTTTTGATTGTGATGACTTTTGCAAAACATTCATCATAAAATTTCCTGCTAACATTAACTTCACAATATCTATGTCAGTCTGTATGCCCATGCCGTTTAGCATGTACACCACATCTTCAGTTGCAACATTTCCTGTAGCACCAGGTGCATAAGGACAACCGCCTAAACCCGACACCGAACTATCAACCACATTCACACCACATTCTAATGCAGCATAAATATTCACTAAGGCAAGTCCATACGTATCATGAAAATGCACAGCTACTTTTTCTAATGGAATTTTTTTTATGACTTCAACAATCAATTCTTTAACGGCAACAGGATTCCCTACACCTATAGTATCGCCTAATGAAATTTCATAACATCCCATGAGTAATAATTTTTCTGCAAGATTTGCAACAGCTAACGCAGATATCTTTCCTTCATAAGGACAACCTAACACACAGGATAAATAGCCTCGTACAGGAATATCGTGTTCTTTTGCGATGACCATAATCTCAGAAATGCGTTCTACACTTTCAGCAACAGAACAATTTGTATTGTGTTGACTGAATTGCTCAGACGGAGTGGTAAAAACAGCTATCTCTTTTACCCCTGCTTTTATAGCATTCTGTAAACCATTCACATTGGGAATTAATACGGGATAGGATACATTGTTAACTTTATTTATTTTTTGAAATACTTCGTCATGATCCGCTAATTGAGGCACCCACTTGGGTGAAACAAAACTGGTTGCTTCTATGACTTTGAGTCCCGTTTCAGATAATAAATTAATAAATTGAATTTTAATGTCAGCAGGAATGATTTTTTTTTCATTTTGTAAGCCGTCACGCGCACCGACTTCGACTATTTTTACTTGACTAGGAAATGACATAAAAAATTCTCTTTATTAAAACACATCCCCCTCTCCTCCCGCGCTTTTTGCGGGAGGAGAGGGCCGGGGAGAGGAGGGCTCAAACTTCAATAATCAACTTAATTTCAGATTTTAGTATATTGCTTTATTAATTTAAAAACAGGGAAGCAAAAAGAAATTTTTAACCCTCCTCTCCCCGACCCTCTCCTCCCACAAAAAGCGTGGGAAGAGAGGGGGATGCTTCTTCTAGCATTATTCATTTACCAATAAATTTTGGTACACGTTTTTCATTAAACGCCGCTATACCTTCTGCTCTATCTGCTGTTTCTAATAACTCATTATAAATTTCAATTTCAGAATGAAACCCTGAAATCACGTCTATACTGTGCGATAAATTCAATGCTTTTTTAGCTGCTATCACAGCAAGAGGCGCATTCATCGCAATTTTTTTTGCAGTCGCTAAAACATCATTCATTAAACTTTCTGGATCACAAATTTTATTTATAATGCCCCAGTCATACGCTTCAGTCGCTGTAAATATTTCACCTGAAAACGTTAATTCTTTTGCTCGTTTAATTCCACACGCTTTAGGTAAATTCTGTGTGCCCATAGCACCAGGCATTAAACCTAATTTAACTTCTGACTGAGCAAATTGCGCTGTATTCACAGCATAAGCAAAGTCACTTGCTAAAATTAATTCTAATCCGCCGCCAAACGCTGCGCCATTCACTGCAGAAATAATGGGAATGGGACATTCGACCATCGCAACCATAGCTTCTTCTAAAGGAACATGCTGTATACGCCACAAATCTAATGTAATATTTTTACGTTCTTTTAAATCCGCACCCGCACAAAACGCTGTCCCTGTTCCTGTTAAAACAACACAACGAATTTTTTTGTCATTAACAGCCAACTCTTGCCATAACTGCTGCAGCTCTATCATCATCTGGCTGTTAATTGCATTACGCGAATTAGGTCTATTTAATGTCACAATTAAAATTTTTTCAGGCTGTATCTCTAACGTTAATGTTTTATATTGCTTAGTCATAATCACATCCGAAATAAACCAAATTGTGTAGGTAGTATAGGCGCATTCAATGCGGCTGAAAGACTTAATCCTAATACTTTTCTCGTATCTATAGGATCAATCACACCATCATCCCATAATCTTGCACTGGAATAATAAGAATGCGCTTGTTTACTATACTGCGCCAGTATAGGTGCTTTTAATGCATCTTCTTGTTCTTGACTCCAGCTTTCACCCGTTCTTTCTTTTTTCTCGCGTGTCACCTGCGCCAACACATTCGCTGCTTGCTCACCGCCCATCACACCTATACGTGCATTGGGCCACATCCATAAAAATCGTGGTTCATATGCGCGACCGCACATTGCATAATTTCCTGCACCAAAACTTCCGCCTATAATCACCGTAAATTTAGGCACTTTTGCACACGATACTGCAGAAACTAATTTAGCACCGTGTTTTGCTATACCTTCCGCTTCGACTTTGCTGCCCACCATAAAGCCAGTAATATTTTGTAAAAAAATGAGTGGAATGCCTCGCTGACAACATAACTCAATGAAGTGCGTGCCTTTCAATGCAGCTTCTGAAAATAAAATTCCATTGTTTGCAATAATCCCAATAGGAATGCCATAGAGATGCGCGAACCCGCATACTAATGTTTTTCCATACTGAGATTTAAATTCATCAAACTCAGAACCGTCAACGATACGTGCAATGACTTCACGTACATCAAATGGATAACGCGCATCAGCAGGAATGATTCCGTATATATCGTTAATATTGATTGCTGGATCTTCAATTTCTCGCAAACTTAAATTAATTTTCTTCTGATGATTTAAATTTCCAACTATGCGTCGTGCAATTTGTAATGCATCAGTGTCATCTTCTGCATAATAATCTGAAACACCTGAGATACGACAATGCACTGCCGCACCACCTAATGCTTCTGCTGTGACGACTTCGCCTGTTGCCGCTTTCACTAAAGGAGGGCCCGCTAAAAAAATAGTGGCCTGATTTTTTACCATGACAGATTCATCTGCCATTGCTGGCACGTACGCACCACCTGCAGTGCATGAACCCATGACTACTGCAATTTGTGGTATACCCAAACTAGACATAGTTGCTTGATTAAAGAAAATTCTTCCAAAATGATCTTCATCAGGAAATACTTCATCTTGCTTAGGTAAAAACGCACCGCCGGAATCCACTAAATAAATACAAGGCAAATGATTTGCGAGTGCTATTTTTTGTGCGCGCAAATGTTTTTTTACAGTGATGGGATAATACGTTCCACCTTTTACCGTCGCATCATTCGCGACTATCATGCATTCAATACCCATGATTTTTCCGACACCAGTAATAATACCGCCAGCAGGAATTTCATCAGGATATAAATCATAGCCTGCAAGTGCAGAGAGTTCTAAAAATTCTGTATCTGTATCTAATAATAATTTTATGCGATCACGTGGTAATAATTTCCCGTGTTGCTTATGACGTTCACGTGCAGCTTTGCCGCCGCCTTTTTCTATGTGCGCTAATTTTTGATTAAGGTCTTGTACTTGAGCAAGCATGGCTTGTGAATTACGTTGAAAGACTTCACTGTTAGGATCAATTTGAGTTTGGAATATTGTCATTATTATTTCTCTCGAATCAAACATTCTAAAATTTATATGTACTCACTCCCGGACACGCTGCGCTTTGTCCGGGCTACTACAGCCTTTTGTAGCGTGGACAAAGGCGCACAGCGTCGTGTCCGCGTAGCATCACTCATTCTGATTCTTTAAATAACTCTCGACCTATTAACATACGACGTATCTCTGACGTACCACCGCCAATTTCATATAACTTTGCATCACGTAATAAACGTCCTGCAGGAAACTCATTCACATAACCATTTCCACCTAAACATTGAATTGCTTGCAATGCTGCCCACGTTGCTTTTTCAGAAGTATAAAGTATGACACCCGCAGCATCTTTACGTGTCACCTCTCGTCTATCACATGCGCTTGCAACAGCATAGAGATAAGCACGTGATGACATTAAACCTGCATACATATCAGCTAACTTTGCCTGTATTAACTGAAATTCACCTATCGCTTTTCCAAACTGTTTGCGTTCATGCACATATGGTAAAACTAAATCTATGCAAGCTTGCATAATGCCTACAGGTCCTGCAGCTAAAATTAAACGCTCTATATCCAAACCTTTCATCAACACTTTAGTACCACGATTTAATTCACCTAAAATATTTTCTTCAGGCACTACACAATTTTCAAAAACCAGTTCACATGTGTTCGAACCTCGCATGCCTAATTTATCGAGTTTTTGTGCGGTGGAAAATCCTGGAAAGTTTTTTTCAATAATGAAAGCCGTAATGCCATGCTTGCTTTCTTCCTTATTGGTACGCGCATAGACAACTATCACATTGGCTTCAGGGCCATTTGTGATCCACATCTTAGTGCCATTTAACACATAGGTATTATTTTTTTTCTCTGCGCGTAACTGCATACCCATCACATCAGAGCCTGCTTGCGTTTCACTCATTGCGAGTGCACCTACAAATTCACCCGTGCATAATTTAGGTAAATATTTTTTCTTCTGTGCGAGCGTGCCATTTAATCTAATTTGGTTTACACATAAATTTGAATGTGCACAATAACTCAAACCAACGGAGGCAGAGGCTCTACTGATTTCTTCCATTGCAATAACATGCTCTACATAACCTAAACCCGCGCCGCCAAATTCTTCATCTACTGTAATGCCCAACAATCCTAGACTGCCTAGTTTAGTCCACAAATCTGCGGGAAAAATATTTTCTTTATCAATATCAGCGGCGCGCGGTGCAATTTCAATCGCAGCAAAATGGTTAACAGTATCACGTATCATGTCAGCCGTTTCGCCTAAATTGAAATTCAAATATGCAGTCATATTTATTCCCGAATTTTTGTTGAATAACTTCTTATTTGTAGCATGGACAAAGGCGTTCAGCGCCGTGTCCGTGAGGTCCTTCTCAATCATTCCCGGACACGCTGCGCTTTGTCCGGGCTACAAAAAATATAATGACGCTTTGTTTATTTTTCCAAATGTTTAATCAACGCTCCCAAAAATCGTGTGGCTTCTCCGCCTGTCACAGCTCTATGATCAAACGTTAATGACAATGGTGCAACTTTTCGAATTTCAATTTTTCCATTTCGTGCAACGACTGCATCACGAATTTTTCCGCAGCCTAAAATCGCAACCATGGGCGGAACGATAATCGGTGTTGCATAACGTCCTGCTATCATTCCAAAGTTTGATAAAGTGATAGTCGCACCTTGTAAATCACTGGGTGAAACCGTGCGAGCACTGACAGTTTTTTTAAATGTATTAACGCGCTCACGTAATGCTTTTTCGTTAGCAACATCTTTCAAGACTGGAACAAACAGTCCTTCTGGTGTGTCCATTGCGAGACCCACATTAATTTCTTTAAATAATTTTCGTTCCAAAGTCTTTCCATCAAACCATGCATTCAAACTGGGTTCTGCTTCTACACCTGCAACAATGGCATCTATCATACATGCTGTGATATCACTATTTTCAGGTAAATTTGAAAGATCCACATCTTCAAAAATAGTGACAGGCACAATCTCACTATGAGATTGCGTCATGACATTTGCCATAGACCGGCGCACACCATGTAATGTTTCAACGCTGTCACTCTTTTCAATATTTTTTTGAAACTTTTTAACATCATCTAATGTGATTTGACCTTGAGGACCGCTGGCTATCACAGTCGAAAGATCAACATTTAATTGCTTAGCTAAAGCTCTCACTGCAGGCATTGCTTTAACGCTCACAGAGCTCGATTTCGCACTGCCAATTATCACTTCACCTTCGTCTAGACGCTGAGTGCTTTCTTGCAAATTACCGACTACGGATCCTGCGTCTTTCATTACAGTATCATCAGCACCTTCAAATTCAACAAGGACTGCGCCTGTGTCAATCACATCACCCACTTTTCCATGTAACACTTTAATGCGGCCTGCTTGTGGTGAAGGCACTTCTACCACTGCTTTTGCAGTTTCCATACACACTAATGGCTGATCGACTTTGACTACGTCGCCGACTTTAACATGCCATTCACGTATTTCAGCATCTGCTAAACCTTCACCTAAATCGGGTAAATTAAAAATATTCATGCGAATTCCATCACCTTATTAACAGCATCTATGATTTGTTTTTCACTGGGTAAATAAAATTTTTCTAAACGAGCATAAGGAACGATAGTGTCATATCCTGTTACGCGTTGTACCGGCGCTTGCAAATACATTAATCCACGTTCAGCAATGAGTGCAGAAATATCAGCGCCCACACCGCAGGTACGTGCAGCTTCATGAATGATAACGCAGCGCCCGGTTTTTTCAACGGATGCTAATATCGTTTCTATGTCTAAGGGTTTTATAGTTGCTACATCTATCACTTCAGCGCTTACACCTTCTTTTGCTAACGTTTCTGCTGCAGCCATCGTTTCTTTTACCATTGCACCCCATGTTACGAGTGTAATGTCTGTTCCTACACGCAACGTGAAACATTTATCTAACGGTAATGCTTTGCCATCGTCAGGAACAGCTTGTTTAGACCAACGATACAAACGTGAAGGCTCTAGAAAAATAACGGGATCTGGATCACGTATAGACGCTAACAGCAATCCATACGCACGTGCGGGTGATGAAGGAATCACAACTCGCAAACCTGGAATATGCGCAAAAATAGCTTCTGTGCTTTCTGAATGATGTTCAGGTGCATGTATGCCGCAGCCATAAGGCGCTCTAAACACAACGGGACAGGTTATGCGCCCGCGTGTACGATTACGCATGCGCGAAGCATGATTAATAATTTGATCATAACCAGGGTACATAAATCCCATGAATTGAAATTCGGCAACAGGTTTCAAACCTTGTGCTGCCATGCCCACTGCTAAACCTGCAATCATGGATTCAGCAAGTGGTGTATCTCGCACACGTTCGGGACCAAACTCATCCAGCAAACCCACTGTTGCACGAAACACGCCGCCATCTTTACCTACATCTTCGCCCAGTACAATCACGTCTGGATCATGACGCATTTCATACGCTAATGCTTGCGTCACTGCTTCAACTAATGTGATATCAGCCATGTGCCACAGCCTCCTTATGTGATACATGCTCACGCTGTTCTGCATAAATATCAGGTAATGTTTCATATAAATGATCAAACATGGATTCAGGCGCTTGAGGGACAGCGTTTATATACTCATGTACAATTTTTTCTACATCAGAGGCACATTCTTTGTGTAATGCGTGTTCTTGTTCCTCTGTCCATGCATTCGTGTTCATTAAATATTTTTTTAATCGTTCTATGGGTTCTTTTTTCCATTCTTCTTCACGCACACCTTGTGGTTCATAGCGGCTAGCATCATCCGCAGTTGTGTGATCGCTTTGTCTATAAGTAATAATTTCTAACAAGGTTGCTTCATTCGTTTCACGCGCTCTTTTTAAAGCTTGTGAAACACGTTCATAAACTGCTATCACATCGTTACCATCCACTTGCTCACCCTGCAAACCAGCTGCAATCGCTTTTTGAGCAATCGTTTGACTGGCACTTTGTGCGCTACGAGGAACAGAGATGGCCCATTGGTTATTACTCACTACGAATACCACAGGCAGTTTCCACACACCTGCTACATTCATGGCTTCATAAAAATCACCTTGTGAACTCGCACCTTCTCCGCAGACCGTGAGTACGGCACGTTTTTGTTTGCGAATTTTAATCGCAGTTGCGATACCTACAGCATGCAAAGGTTGGCTGCCAACTGGAACGCTATACGGAAAATCTTCCGCCATACTGGAATAATTTCCGCGTTCATCGCCACCCCAATACAGTAATATGTCTGATAATTTAACACCGCGCTGCATTAACACACCTACATCACGATAGTAGGGAACAAAAACATCTGACTTTTGTAAAGCTGCACCTATACCGACAAATGTCGCTTCTTGTCCACGTGTAGATGGATATGTTCCTAGCTTTCCTGTACGCTGTAATGCAATCGCTTTAGAATCGAATGTGCGCAACAACACCATTAAACGATAAATTTTTTGCAATTCGTGTGGGTTTTTTAAATCAGAAGGAAGTGTCTCGACTAACAAACTGGCTTCGTTTAGATACTGATAATAAGCGATTTCAAAAGTCGCAATAACATTCAAGTAATGGACTCCTTTCCAAAATAATTAAGATATGCCAGGTTAACGAGCGTCATGAATTGAGTCAAGCCATACCTTGAAAAAATTCTTAAGGATTCCTTAAGCTAAGTTAGATATTATCAGAATAATTTTTCCATAAGAATTTACTGCCTCTATAATAATTTTCACAACATCGAAAGGAGAACAACGTGGCTCTACCGGACATAGGTAAATTAAATGAATATTTCGATGCATACTTAAAAAGCTTACATCACCAATCTTCCAGCAAATTAATTTTAACTAAAGCCGTCAATCTCGTTCGCTCGTTTTTCAGTGATAATCCTTATAAAGGTCCAAACGCAGATAATTATAAAAAATCACGAATAGTATTTTTAAAAAATGAATTTGAAGAAACAAGAAAATTACCTCGCGACAAAGCTATTATAAGCTGGCGCAGACAACTTGATATTTTAGACCATGACTTTAATCTCGTTTTTGAAGCAGAAACTATTAACATATCAAAATACGGGTTTGCACTTAAAGCTATTTCTTTAGAAATATGTAGAGCAATGAAAGATGAATTAAGAGCAGAAGTTCAAGACTTAAATAATCAGCTAGCACTCATAAACAAAATGATAGATGAAGCTAAAGATACTGGAAACGAGCCTATCTCTAACCATATCACTGAACGCAATGTCTTATTATTTAAGCTCATTAAATTAGGTGATAAAACTGCAGCACGCAGAGCTGCTGAATTAGGATTACTTGATAAATATCTAAAGCCTGATCCTAAAGAATTTACATTACCGCAATCTGCTAACACACATGTTTTACCTGAAGCAAAAATTAATCCTAATATTCCTTGGATTTTTCAAGATGTTTTTCGATATAGATTAGAAAAACATGAATTCCCAGCGACTTTGGCAGCGCTTGAAGCATGGGATAAAGAACAAGAACAAAAAATTATAGACGCAGCAAATAAAGCTGCGGCTGACCTAGCTGCTGCTCAAAAAGCAGCTCTAGAAGAAGCTGCTAAAGTTGCTGCAGAAGAAGCAGCGACTAAAGCTGCAAAAGAAGCGGCTGCTAACGCTCCAAAAGAATCTGAAACTAAAGTTACAAACGAAACCGTTGCTAAAACCGCAGAAGAAACTGCTGCCCAACCAACAGCCGCTGCGTCGTCTAGTTATGCTACGATTTCTCAACAATTGCCAGAGCTCACTAAAAATATGCAGCCACAAAATACTCCCCAAGAAGCGAAAGAATCTGTTGAAGTGCAACAGAAAAAAACTCGCACATCCAGCAGAAAAAAAGCTAGCCAACAACAAGAAGAAACTCGTGACTGGAGTCCTAGCGCAACAATGTAGGAATTTGCATACCACCCCGGATTTTCGCTGGGCTCAATCCGGGCTACATTCATAAATGTTGTGAATGCCCCGTATTACTTTCATAAATTTAATAACTTTACGCATAACCATTCATAAAAACGTAGCCCGGATTGAGCATTGCGAAAATCCGGGGTTCAACATTTCAATAATCACATCAAATCAAGCAACTACCAACAAATCATCAAGCCATAAAAAACTGTTTGTTACTAATGCACTTTGATTAAATATACTCGGTCGAGGGTATTCAATTCATGATAAAATAATAAAAACGAGAAAAGATTCCTAATGCGTTTAAAACGTATATACCTATAAATATAACGTTAGGAGTACTATCATGAGCGGTCGCATAAGATTTTTCATGAAAAAAATTTCGTTACTCTTATCGTTATTTATTCTATTTTATTCGCCCATCAATTTTGCATCGAATAATATTATGGGCAGACCTATTACTCACACTGAGACACCTGTTACTCATAACATTATTGGTACGCCTGTTTCTGTTCAAGATAAAAATATTTTGCTTTTCCAAAATGAAATAAATATTTATGAAGCAGCCGCTCAACATCCTCTCCCAGCATTTCCAACAATAGATAAATTATTACGTGTAGGTTCTACAAATGATTTAGTCTTATTACTGCGTCGACATTTAAAAGCATCCGGTGACTTAGCATCATCAGCGCCTGATGATACAGTTTTCGATGATCAACTGAGACAATCTGTAGAATATTTTCAATGGCGACACGGTTTAAAAGTTGATGGCGTAGTGGGTAATGAAACCTGTGCGGAATTAAATATATTACCAGAAGAGCGCATACATCAACTGCGTTTAAATATGCAGCGTTGGACACAACTCTCTAAAAAATTAGGAAATCGATTTCTATTAGTTAATATTCCCGAATACCAATTACATGTCGTCGATAAAGGACAAGAAGTACTCTCGATGAAAGTCATAGTAGGTAAACCTCAACGACCTACACCTGAACTCACATCGTCAATCACACGTATCGTATTTAATCCATACTGGAATGTACCGCATCTCATTGCACAAAAAGATATAGTGCCTAAAATTATTGATAACCCAGAATATCTAGCGGAAAACAAAATTCGAATTTATAACAGCCCTGAAGATAATGCGCGTGAACTCAATGCTAATGATATCAATTGGGAATCCGCAAAAGAAAATGGCTTTGCTTATCATTTCAGACAAGAGCCAGGTTCAGTCAACGCGTTAGGTTTAGTAAAATTTGAATTTTATAATTCACATGACGTGTACTTGCATGACACGCCTAGCAAAAATTTATTTGATAATGATGAGAGAGATTTAAGTTCTGGTTGTGTACGTCTCGAAAAACCTTTTGATCTTGTTTCATACTTTAGTCAAACCGATGACAACATCAATGAAGTCAAAGTGCAAGAACGTTTAGACAAACAAAGTATCAGTTATTACAAACTCAAAGAACCTCTACGTATTTTTTTAGTGTACATGACATCGTGGGTCGATAAGAATGACATAGTACACTATGGCAAAGATATTTATTGGGAAGATAATGAAAATCCCCAATTAGCTCAGAACTTAGCTCAAAACGAAGAGCAATAATTCCCCGTCTTGTTGTGCTGTTATTTTAATTTTAGTTTGCTCATTTACCGCAACTCCATCACCTGCTGATGCTGACAGCGTGTCTATTAGAAATTCACCTTTTATAATTTGTAACCATAGATAATGTTTATCCATTATTTCGTAATCTATAGTTAGTCCTGCCGATAATTTGCAAACGTATAATTTAATATCCTGATGAATAGTCACAGTGGATTGCGTCGGTGCAGAATCGACTAATAACGTTAAAGCATTTTCTTTTTTAATAAAACTTTTTTGTTGATAGCTAGGCACTAAAGATTTTTCATTTGGAAATATCCAAATTTGTAAAAGCTCCACTGGCTCAGTTTGCGAAGCAT
The DNA here is from genome assembly GCA_031291255.1 of Gammaproteobacteria bacterium. Classification (GTDB taxonomy): domain Bacteria; phylum Pseudomonadota; class Gammaproteobacteria; order DSM-16500; family DSM-16500; genus UBA5158. The sequence continues at coordinate 7,365 of JARLJN010000024.1, read as the reverse complement.
TAAACTCACTGTGCTGAACGCCCGTTCCTGCGCTCATAATTTGAATTTCACCTGGACGAATTGCAGCTTCATTTCCCATGCTGTCTTTATGCGTAAGAGTACCTCTTATGACATACGTAATAATTTCCATATTGTTATGCGCATGCATGCCAAAACCAGCGCCGGGAGCAACAACATCTTGATTAATCACGCGTAAATTTCGAAAATGCGTGTGCTGAGGCGAATAATAAGTATCAAATGAAAAAGTATGCCAGGACTCCAACCAATCCGTCTGGGTTAATCCGCGTTCATTGGCCTTGCGTAGAGTAATCATAAGCCTCCATTACATTGTTTGTTATTTTACGATATGATGCGCACTTTTCGTCTGTGAATTATTTTATGTTAATAGAAAATCTGCCCAATGTCATTTATGTTGCTGACCCCAACTATCTCAACGAGTTATCGAATGAGTTGGGTGATGTTTCTCATGTTTTTAATGACTTAGTTTTTTCGTCTACATTAAAGACGGATATTTGTTTTGCGTTAGATGCCTGGATAAATCCTCAAATACTGCATTTCGAATCCATTTCGCAAGCAGTACGCGCACTGCGGGCTGCAGGGAAATTTTGGTATTTGCATCCTATAGAAAACATTAGACGTTCTCGCTTAATTGAAAGTGAATTACGTAAACTGCCTGATCTGAATCATGCATTTCCACTGACTGAAGAAATCCCGCAAATTGGATGTTTTTCATTATTAGATAAAAATACGTTAGTGTATTGCAACACGCGATGGAAAAAAGCACCCTTAGGAAATTATCACTTCATTGAAGATAAAATAAATCCCCCCAATCGCGCGTATTTAAAATTATGGGAAGCCTTATCACTGTGGGGGACCTATCCTACAAAAGGAGAACTCGCTGTAGATTTAGGTGCATCACCTGGCGGTTGGACTTACGTCTGCCAAATGCTAGGCGCAGATGTTATTGCAGTAGATAAAGCGCCTCTTGCAGAACACATCGCAAAATTACCGCGTGTTCAGTTTCAACAACAAAGTGCATTTGCATTAGATCCCAATAGTTTTGAAAAAGATATTGATTGGCTGCTCTGTGATGTGGCTTGTTACCCTGAACGTACTTTTGATTTAGTCACGCAATGGATACAATCAGGCAAAGCAAAAAGAATGATTTTTACCCTTAAATTGCAGGGTGAAACGAATTTAAAAATCATAGAAAAATTTCAAGCGATTCCGAAAAGCCGTGTGATTCATATGATGAGCAACAAACACGAAGCTACGTTTTTTTATCCTGCGCCTAGTTATTTGTTTTTATAAAATGAAGTAATAAACCCTTTTCCACGATTCTTCCCTCCTATCAAAATCGTGGAAAAATTCTCTGAATTCCTACTTTTTAACTCACCTCTACCTCCAATGTTTTATCGCCAACATTAAATTTAAACTTGACATACCATACCCAATTGGATATAATTATTATGGAAATACTTTTTTACGTGAATGCAAATAACAACAAATGCCCTGTAAATGAATTTATAAAGAAACTCGAATCAAAAGATAAAGCTAAAATATTAGGCTGCCTTAAAAATATTGAAGAATTAGGATTCGATTGCCCTCGCGTACAGTTTAGGCAAATTCGTAGGAATTTATGGGAAATTAAAATTCGATCAGCAAGCGCAGGATTTAGAATATTTTATGTTTGTATCAAAGGAAGAACCCTTGTTCTTTTGCATGCATATCAAAAACAAATGAAAAAAGCTCCAAAAAAAGAAATTGCGATCGCAGAACAACGAATGTTAGAGGTGATTAACAATGAAAAAAATGACTCTTAACTCCGTCATCAAATCACAGAGAAAAAATGATCCCGATTTTGATAAGCACTACCAACGTGAACTATTAATTAATGAAGTTTCTAAGATGGTAATAGCGCTAAGAAATTCTGCACATTTTACCCAAGCAGAGCTTGCCCATAGAGCTGGAACTACACAACCCGTTATAGCGAGACTAGAGAGCGGCACGGATCATAGAATACCATCTCTTTCATTACTATCACGAATTGCTGCTGCATCCCATGCTGCGTTACATATCAGCTTCAATAAAGTTAAATCCACAAAATGATTAAAGTGAAATCTACCCTGCAAATATAAAAATTGACTCAACCTGCCCATACTAGTTACCCTTCTCCCTTTTTACCTGGAAATCACAATGGAACTTGCAACGCTACGCCTTAAAAAGAACGAAGAACGCCGCCTGCGTGCGGGTCATTTATGGGTTTTCAGCAATGAAATAGACACTAAAATCAGTCCCTTAAAGAGCTTTAAGCCAGGCCAAGAAGTATTCGTAGAAGCCTACGATAAAAGCACCCTGGGCATAGCCTATATCAATCCTAACTCATTGATTTCAGCGCGTTTAATCAGTCGCAGAACCAATAATCGGTTGGATATAGACTTATTCACCCGCCGCATTCAAACTGCATTAAGCTTTAGAACAGAAATCTACCCAGAACCCTTTTATCGTTTAATTTATGGCGAATCTGACGGCCTGCCAGGCTTAATTATAGATCGTTTCGGTGATCACGCCGTGATACAGATCAATACAGCCGGCATGGAACTCAAGAAGGACGTCATCGTCGCTGCACTGCGTCAAGTGATCCCTACCCTACAATCCATACTCCTACGTAACGACAGCCCAGCAAGGGCACAGGAAGGCCTAGAAAGCTATGTCTCAGCTGCCTTTGGTAAACCACCTGAAAGAATTCGAATTGAAGAAAATGGGGCCTCTTTTTATGCTGATTTGTGGGCAGGCCAAAAAACAGCATGGTTTTATGACCATCGCTTAAACCGCTCACGCCTGCAAAATTATGTCCAAGGCAAATCTGTTTTAGATGTATTTAGTTATTTAGGTGCATGGGGTATACAAGCCGCTAAATATGGTGCATCTGAAGTAACATGCTTAGATGCTTCTGCAACAGCTGTTGCACTCATCACTGAAAATGCTGAATTAAATAATGTTGCTGAAAAAGTGAATGTAATTTGTGATGATGCTTTTGACGGTTTAAAAAAATTGCTGCAACAAGAAAAAAAATACGATGTGATTGTAATAGATCCGCCTGCTTTTGTTAAAAAGTTTAAAGATAAAAAAGAAGGCCTGCTTGCCTATCAACGTATTAATGAAGCTGCATTAAAGCTTTTAAATCCAGGAGGTTTATTAGTTTCATGTTCTTGCTCTATGCACATAAATCAAAATGAATTAGCACAAGCCATACGCAAAGCCGGTTTGAAAGCACATTGTGATTTACAAATCATAGAAAGAGGTCATCAAGCACCCGATCATCCTGTGCATCTTTCTATTCCTGAAACTGATTATTTAAAAATGATTATGGTACGAAGGATAAACTAACTGCGGATAAACAAAGGGAGATGCGAACATCTCCCTTTATACGTATTGTTCTTTTGTTTTTTTATCTTGTGTAGACCATTTGATTGCCGGGTGTTGCTGAATATTTGCAATTAATTTGCCATCACTACATATTAGCTGTGGTAGAACATCACCTTTATCTAGCAAGCAATTTAAAAATTCTGTTTCTTGTTCAGTGAGTGGTAGTAGTCGCTTAAATGATTCTTGGCATTGTTGTACTAAGGCTTCAGTCCATTCTTTTAGTGATGTCATACCATTAATTTCAACTCTTCTTAATAATGGAACTAATCTATTTTTGAGATCATCATGGTTAACATCTATATCTTGATTTGTCATTTTTCGTAAATCAATTTTACGATTTATACAAGAATAAATAACTAATGCTTGGCGAAGTTTTTTGTCGTCAAGACTGAATTTCGTCAAGAGATGATAAGCATCAAAAATATCTCGCCCCGTTTTTCTGTCAATCAATGCAATGAGTTTCCCGGCGGAGAGTTCGTGTACATCAAGAACAGGAATGTTATGAATCTGAGATGAACCCACCATACAGCTTGATTTAAACTCGATAGGCCAGAGCGGTACGCGATACATAAAATTTAAATCGATTTCTAAATTACCCCATTGGCCTAATGCACTTGGATAACGCCAAACCATTTTTCCACCTGCATGTCGATTAGGATTGCGATCTAGTGTTAATCCTTTTCTTTCGCAGATTCCAATAATAGCTGATTGGATTATAGGGCGATCGATTAGCATTGCTTCTCTGTCAATATTTCCTATGTAATTTAAATCAATATCAACCGATAAACGCGGTAAATTAAAACAGAAGAGATTTAGCGCTGTCCCACCTTTTAGAACAATTTTATTTTTTAATTGAGGGAAGATTGCAAAGTCAGATAATAAATCCATTAATAAAAATACTTTTTCCAGATGTTCCATCTTGAATCCGGTTGAACTTGCTTCACGTTGTAATTGTTGTTTAGATAAGATCATTGCTCGGTTCTTCCCATGCGCGTTCTATAATGTGATTAGGAACAACTAGGTTCCATTGTGAGATTAATTTCCCTGATTCTCGTTTGGTGCGTTCAAGGTAATGAATGCTACTTGGTTTTTTTGCTTGTAATAACGCTAGCATGTTTTCATCAATTTTAAATTGTTCTTTGTGTTGTTCGAGAAAAAAACCTAACTTTGCGATTGTTGTTGCATTGTTGAGTAATATTGCATACTCAATTACTTTATCAAAATTAAGTATAGGAATATGTTCAGCAGAACGCCATATTTCTTCCCATCCTCCCGCATGCTCTGGTCGATCTAATGTATCAACAAGAGTTCGTTCAAGACTTGTTACTTTGATATTTAATCCTTCACGATCAACGGTGATGGTTTCAAAGTCGGTGTTATTTTCTTTGATTAATGCTTTTGGAAATGACAAACAAATAAATTTTGTTTGTTGAAAAGTAAACGGTCGAATTTGTTGTTGAGACATAAAAGTAATTTGGTGGGATAGTGAATATGAAATGCCATGAAAATCAAATGCTGTATGGTACGCCAATACGGCATCGCTGCTTATGCGACCAGCAATTAAATAGGGATCTATAGGATAGAATTCCGCAGAATCTCGTGAGGGTAGTGGTATGCTAGCGAACAAGCCACGGCGTATACGAAGGATGTTTTTTCTCTTTAGATGATAGGCTAGCATTTCTCTCAGTGTGTTTTCATTCTTGGTCCCCTGAGAAAGGGCATATTGTTTAAATTCTTCGTGAGTAAATACTGGTTGTTGGCCAAAGAATACAAGAGGATTCATGTTGACAGTTCCTATCAAGAATACTATTAAATATAGTAGTTATGACGTTAATTGTCAACTTTTTGGGATTTTACTTGTCAAAAATAATCATTATTACTATCGATGATAGTATCTTTGACAATAAAAGTCAATTACGGGCCCCTGCATGGCGCTGTGCATATTTACTCTTTGAAAAATGATGATTTATAAATGAAGGATAAACTCACTGCGGATAAACAAAGGGAGATGCGTACATCTCCCCTTCATCAGGCTACTTCTTCTTGCTAGTTTTCTTTTTCTTTTTTGCTGGCATGATAAGTATCTCCTAAGTTAACTCGAACAACTCGAGCACTTTTAGTATAACAAATAAACAGTGATTATGCAAAAGCAGGATAGTTTTTGATCATTTATGATGTTTTGCATTATATAACGCAGGATCAGGCCGTTCAGAGGCTTTAATTCACTACCCCTGGCTAGCCTTCTTCGTAGATGCTTACCAGGTTATCTTATACCCCCTAGACCAGTAGGCTTAGGTGGTACATGCCCCAATTTTGGTTCTGGCATAGTACTTAAAAAGTCTTTTATATTTTTCTTGTCTTCACCTGATAAGTTAATCCCCTGCTCAATTTTATTTACAAAATTGACAGCTTTTTTAAAATTAGGATCTTGATCTCGTTCGACTGCCTCACGCAATTCTTCCACTTTATCAACAAGATCATCTTTCAACTTCACATCCACGACTTTACTAACTATCATGAGGTTGTCTTTTGTTGGTTTACCCATGAAATCTTGAACATAATCAATTTTATTTTTATGTTTATTTTCATAATCAATTTGATTTCTGATGCCTTCTATACTATTCGAACCATCCTTAGCCTTTACAGTAAAGTTTAAACCTTTAGCAGCACACACCAACATTAATGCCTGAGCTGTTAAAGGATCTATCCCTTCTCTTACTGTGATTTTAGCATTAGGTCCATTTTCATTTAGTAATGACTGAACCATGCGATCAGCAAGCATAAGATAATCATCTGATACTATTGACTGATCGTCAGATTGGAAACATGCGCCCTTGTAAGCTCTTAACATATCTTTCACTATGTTATCCTGCTCACTAAGAGGCACTTTGCTGCCTAAAAATTCTTTTATGCTTTTTTCATCCCTTAATTTATAGAGCTCTACATCACCATTTATAAATAAATGTTCATAGTTAGGCACAGCTTTGCTAAAAATTGTAGCCCTATCCAAAGAATCAAAAAGCTTAGTTGCATTTGAATGATATGTTGATTTTTTGCCGTCTTTATTTACCGGCGCACTAATCTCTTCATAAAGTGATTCGTCATTATTTATCTTAAGTGTATTTTTAAATATTTTAGAATCAGGGCTCGTTTTATCTTTAATTCTATTTTGCAGAAGTACAGTTCTATCAACAGGAACAGGTTTACTTTCTACTCTATTAACATTTGCAGGTAATACTACGCTAACTCTTTTTTGAGGTTCAAGTGGTAAGGATTTACGTGCATCGTTAATAATACCGGTGATTTCCTGACGTAAGCTATTATTTATTCTTGGTGGCTCCTTAAAAAACACTCCTAACTTACGCTGATTACTTCTCTTATCTAACTGATATAAATCCAAATCTTTTAAATTTTTTCTAGCTGATTTATCGTAATCAAATCTATTAACATTAGTTTTAATAAATTCAAATAAAACTTTTTTAATTGTTTCTGCATGCTCAGGGTTTTTTATAGGCATGCCTTGTTCTTTCTGTTCAGAATATTTAGACTCTTGAAGTTTTTCTTCTTCGTCTCCATCAGAAAATAAACCACCAAAAACAGTTTGCAAAGGAGAAGCCTGAGACATTGATCCACGAGGTGCAGTCGATGGGCTTGTAAATGCAGGAGATAAACTAGAACGTAAAGATGATGAACGAGCAGCCCGATTTGCCGATGGACGTAGAGTTGCAGATGAACCTGTAGCTGTTGCCATTGGGCGTACAGGTGCTGCCGCAAGTTGTGCTGCTTGTTCTCTTGCGGCTTTATCTGCTACGGCTTTATCTGCTACGGCTTTATCTGCTGCGGCTTTATCTGCTGCGGCTTTATCTGCTGCGGCTTTATCTGCTGCGGCTTTATCTGCTGCGGCTTTATCTGCTGCGGCTTTATCTGCTGCGGCTT